>DATKWP010000544.1:0-2306 GCA_035529535.1 Anaerolineae bacterium
CCCCAGCGACGCACCGCGTAGATGCAGCCCTTTTCCCCCCACTCCACCGGGGAGCAAGCGCCGGCGTAGCCCGCGGGCAGTTGGACGGTGACGTACTGCTCGTGCGGGCTGCCATCATCCGCCACTGCCCAATAATAGGCACGCCAATCCTCGACCGGGTAGCGGCCGGGAAGGTTGTTGGCTGCCTTCAGGCCTGGCGCGGCCTGGCTGCAACGGAACGCATTCCCTCCCTTTCTGGGCATCCACTCCACCTCCACCCGGAATTGTAATACACAGGATAGGCAACGTCAAATGGAGAGCGTCAGACCTGGCAGGTTGCGGGCGAGTACGCCCGGGCGCAACCTGCCAGGTCTGCGGAAGTGGATTGACTTTCACCGGCGATTACAGTACACTGTACCTGACCTGCTTCCTTCGGAAAGGACAAGCGCCAGTGGTTTTCAAGGACCTCTTCCGCCGCAAAGCACGCACCATCCTCACGCTGCTGGGCATCGCTATCGGCGTGGCGGCCATCGTCGCCCTGGGAGCGCTGGCCCAGGGGCTTAAGACCGGCTTCGTCGCCATGACCCGGGGCAGCCAGGCCGACCTGGTGCTTAGCCAGGCCCAATCGCTGAGCGCCCTGGTTAGCAGCGTCGAGGAAACGGTAGCCGGCGAGGTGCGCGCTCTGCCCGAGGTGGCCGGCGTAGATGGCATGCTGTACACCAATGCCCTGATTGACGATAGCAGTTACCTCATCGTCTTTGGCTACGATCCCGAGGGTTTTGCCATTGACCATTTCCGCATTGTGGAAGGACAGGCCCTGGCGGAGGCACGTACTCTGCGGGGCAAGCCCCTCATCCTGGGCCGGCGGGCGGCTCAAAGCATGGATGTGCAGGTAGGCGATACCTTCCGCATCACCGGTAGCGCCTTCCGCGTCGTCGGCATCTACGAGACAGGTAGCGGACTCGAAGACGGTGCGGCGGTCTTGCCGCTGCAGGAAGCCCAAACGCTGGCCTTGCAGCCGCACCGTGTCTCGGTGCTGTACGTCAAACTCAAGGATCCAAGCAAGGCTGGCCCATTGCAGGTGCGCCTGGAGCGCCGTTTCCCTGACTTGAGCGTCTCGACGTCGGCGGGATTCGCCAGCCAAGAGCCGTTGTTCGAGTTGCTGGATGGCATAGCGATGGCGGTGGCGGGCCTGGCCGTCGTCATCGGCGGCATCGGCATGACCAACACCCTCTTCATGTCGGTCTTTGAGCGCACGCGCGAGATCGGCGTCCTGCGCAGCCTGGGCTGGCGACGGCGCCAGGTGCTGGGTTTGATCCTGGGGGAAGCCCTCGTCCTCGCCTTGTTAGGGGGAGTAGCAGGCAGTGGCCTGGGCATACTCGCTCTCGTCGCCGTCAGCCGGTCGGGTTCCTTGCTCGGCGTGTTCGGGAGCCAACTTACACCGGGCCTCTTCGGTCGCGCTCTGGTCACCGTGCTGGCGCTGGGACTGGTGGGGGGAGCATACCCGGCCTGGTGGGCCAGCCGCCTGCTGCCGGTCGAGGCGCTGCAATACGAGGGCGGAGTGAGATCGAGGGCCAATCGCCGATCCGCAATCCGCATTCCGCAATCCACAATCCACAATCCCCCCGCCACCCTGCGCTCCCTGTGGCGGCGGCGCACGCGCACCGCATTGACCCTCTTGAGCATCGGCGTGAGCATCGCCGCCGTCATCGCTTTGGGTGGGGTCGCTCGAGGCATGTTGAACGCATTTACCACGATGATGACGGACAGCCAGACTGACCTGTTTGCTGCCGAAGCGGACATTGACATGGACTTTAGCGCCATCAGCGAGCGGGTGGGAGCGCGCCTGGCCGCCCGTTCTGACGTGGATGGGGTTTCGGGTATGTTCTGGACCGGCGCCAGTACCGACAAGATGCCCATGCTGATCGTGTATGGGTACCACCCGCGCGAGTTTGCCATCCGTCGCTATCGGATCGTCGAAGGAGATCCACTGGCCGGCCGTCGCGAAATCATCATTGGCCGCCTGGCGGCGGACAAGATGGGGGTGCAAGTAGGCGATACGTTCCGCCTGTTGGAGAGCAACTTTCGCGTGGCCGGCATCTACGAGACCGGCCTGGCCTTCGAGGACGCTGGGGTGGTCATTGGCCTGCGCGAGGCCCAGTCCATCACCGGAAAGCCGCGCCAGGTGCAGTTCTACCTCATCAGCCTGCGTGATCCAGGGCAGGCCGAGCGGGTAAGGGGTGAGTTGGAAGCCACCTTCCCGGACATTGACTTCTCCCTCACCTCTGAACTTGGCGAGAGCACCAGCGACTTCCGGGTGATCGCTG
>DATKWP010000545.1:0-3582 GCA_035529535.1 Anaerolineae bacterium
GTCCTGCACCTGGGCCACGCCATGACCGCGGCGGTCGAGGATTGTATGACCCGCTACTATCGCATGCGGGGCTACCAGACCCTCTACCTGCCCGGTGCCGACCACGCCGGCATCGCCACCCAGAACGTGGTGGAGCGCGAACTGCGCAAGGAGGGACTCACCCGCCACGACCTGGGCCGGGAAAAGTTCGTCGAGCGTTGCTGGACCTGGGCCCACCAGTCGCTGCGGCGCATCACCGAGCAGCACAAGGGGCTGGGGGTCTCGTGCGACTGGACGCGGGATTGCTTTACGCTCAACGAAGACCTGAGCCACGCCGTACGTACTGCGTTCGTGCGCCTCTACAAGAAAGGGCTTATATATCGGGGTACCTACCTGGTGAACTGGTGCCCGCGCTGCGAGTCCGCCGTCTCTGACCTGGAGGTGCTCCCGGACGAACGGGACGGCCACCTCTGGTACATCCGCTACCCGATCATCAACGACGATTGGTCCGGTCCCCCCCCTCCCCCCCCCACAAGCGGGGAGGGAGAAGAGAGCTCTGCCCCCCCGCGTGCAGGGGTGGATGGCTCTGCCCCCCCGCGTGCGGGGGTGGATGGCTCTGCCCCCCCGCGTGCGGGGGGGGAGGGGGGGTGGGGCAGCGGCAAGTGGGCGGAAGGTGCCACCGAGTTCATCCAGATGGCGACCACCCGCCCGGAAACCATCCTGGGCGATACCGCCGTCGCCGTCCATCCCAATGATACGCGCTGGCAGCATCTGATTGGCAAGACCGCGACCTTGCCGGCCCTCGGCCGCCGCATCCCCGTCATTGCCGACGAGGCGGTGGACCCGCAGTTCGGCACCGGCGCGGTCAAGGTGACGCCCGCCCACGATCCCACCGACAACGAGATCGGGATGCGCCACGGCCTGGAGGCTCCCAACGTGATGACCGGCACGGCACACATGAACGAGTTGGCCGGCCCTTACGCCGGGCAGGATCGCTTCGAGTGCCGCCGTAACGTCGTGGCCGACTTGAGAAAAGAGGGGCTGCTCGTCAAAGTCGAGCCCTACTTTCACGCCGTGGGCACTTGCCAGCGCTGTTCCACCGACATCGAGCCGCGCATCTCCACCCAGTGGTTCGTCAGGACGAAACCGCTGGCTGAGGCCGCCATGCAGGCGGTGCGTGATGGGCGCACCGTCATCATCCCGGGGCGTGAGGAAGGCCGCTTCTTCCACTGGATGGAAGATATTCGCGATTGGTGTATCAGCCGCCAACTGTGGTGGGGCCATCGTATCCCGGTCTGGTACTGTGACGATTGCGGCGGCCAGACCTGCGAGGTGACCGATCCCGCCGAGTGCGCCCATTGCGGCAGCGCCAATATCCACCGGGACGAGGACGTGCTCGATACCTGGTTCTCCTCCGGGCTGTGGCCCTTCTCTACGCTCGGCTGGCCGGACACCGGCGCGCCGGACCTCCAGCGCTTCTACCCCACCGACGTGCGCGAGACGGGCTATGACATCCTCTTCTTCTGGGTGGCGCGGGAGATGATGCTGGGCATCGAGATGACCGGCCAGACCCCCTTCGCCACCGTCTACCTGCACGGCCTGGTCCGCAACGAAGAGGGCAAAAAGATCAGCAAGTCCATGGAAAACATTGACGAGTACGACCCGCTCAACATCATCGCCAGGTACGGCAGCGATGCGCTCCGCTATACCTTGCTGACCAGTTCGACGCCAGGCCTGGACATGAACCTCGACCCGCGCCGCTTGGAGGAAGCGCGCAACTTTGCCAACAAGATCTGGCAGTCCGCCCGCTTCGTCCTCTCCAACTTCCAACTTCCAACTTCCAACTTCCAACCTCCAACCTCCAACCTCCAACCCCCAACTTCCAACCTCCAGCTCCCCGACCGCTGGATCCTCAGCCGCCTGGACCATCTCACCCAGACCGTGACCCGCCTGTTCGAGAGTTACCAGTACGGCGAGGCGGGGCGCCAGATCTATGATTTTCTGTGGGGGGAATACTGCGACTGGTACATCGAGGCCAGCAAGGTGCGCCTGTACGACGAAGCGGCGGACAAGTCAGTGCCGCAGGAGGTCCTGCTCCACGTGCTGGAGACGGCGTTACGCCTGTTGCATCCCTTCATGCCCTTCCTCACCGAGGCCATCTGGCAAGCACTTCCCCCCCCTCTCAGGGGGGGGCAGGGGGAGGGTGAGCGCTCCCTCATGATGACCCACTGGCCGGAGCCAGCCCCCAGCCTCCTGGCCGACGAGGCCGAGGCGCACATGGGGCTGGCCATGGAACTCATCCGCGGCATCCGCAACCGCCGCGCCGAGTACGACGTGACCCCCGGCAAGCGCATCCCGGCCCTCATCGCTGCCGGCGACGCGGCCCCGTGGCTGAACGAGCAGCGCGCGCTGCTGTGTGCATTGGCCAAACTCGATCCGCAGCAATTGACCATCCAGCCTGCGCTGGAGCCTCCGGCGCAGGCCGCCGCCATCGTGGTGGGCGAGACGGTCTGCTACCTGCCCCTGGCGGCGTTGGTGGACCTGGACGCCGAACGTGAGCGGCTCTCGTCCAAGTTGGCCGAGCTTGAGGCGCGCATTGCCCGCAGTGAAACTCTGCTGGCGGGGGATTTCGCACTCAAGGCGCCTGCGCAGGTCGTCCAGCGCGAGCGGGACAAACTGGCCGACATGAAGGCGGAACGAGCCAAGTTGGAGGAACAACTGGCGGCGGGGCATGAGCAAGCAGGTTGACCTCAATTGTGACGTGGGGGAGAGTTACGGGGCATATCGCATCGGCGCCGACGACGCGTTGATGCCCTGGATCACCTCGGCCAACGTCGCCTGCGGCTACCACGCCGGCGACCCGCTGGTCATGGACGAGACTGTCCGCCTGGCCGTCCGGCATGGGGTAGGGATCGGCGCCCATCCTGGCTTTCCCGACCTGTTGGGGTTCGGCCGCCGGGCCATGCAGTTGGCGCCCGGCGAGGTCGAGAACTATGTGCTGTACCAGGTCGGGGCGCTGGCCGCCTTTGCCCGCGCGGCCGGCACGGAACTGGCCCACGTCAAGCCCCACGGCGCGCTCTACAACGTGGCCGCCCGGGACGTCGAGACGGCGCGGGCGGTCGTGCGGGGTGTCGCCCGCGCTGGAGCGGACCTCATCCTGGTCGGGCTGGCCGGCTCGGCGCTGGTCGAGGCGGCGCGAGAAGCGGGACTGATTGTCGCCAGCGAGGGGTTCGCCGACCGAACCTACAACCCCGATGGCACGTTGCGCTCCCGCCGCTTGCCTGGCGCACTGCTCGAAAGCCCGGCGGCTGCCGCCGAACAGGCGCTCAGGATCGCCCGCGACGGGACGGTCACCGCCCATAACGGCGAGGAGGTCTCGCTTCACGTGGACACCATCTGCATTCACGGCGACACGCCCGCCGCGCTCGAGATTGCCCAGGCGATCCGGCAAAAGTTGGCCCAGGCGGGGGTCGAGGTGGCTCCCCTGGGGAGTTTCGTCCGGCGTTGACGCACTGGCCGCGTTTCCTGGTCGCCGGGGATGCTGCCCTGGTCGTCGAGTTTGGCGACGAGATCAACCCGGAGATCAACCGGCAGGTGCACCGG
>DATKWP010000546.1:0-3110 GCA_035529535.1 Anaerolineae bacterium
CGTCAGTTTTCGGTGCCAGCCGGGGCAGGCCGTGGCGCTCCTGGGCTCCACCGGTTCGGGCAAGACGACGCTGGTCAACCTGCTGCCTCGTTTCTACGAGTACACCAGCGGCAGCCTGACGCTGGACGGGGTGGAGTTGAACGAGTATCCGCGCCACTTCCTGCGCCGGCAGATCGGCATCGTCGAACAGGAGCCTTTCCTGTTCTCCCGCACCATTCGCGAAAACATCACTTATGGCGTCGGGCGGGACGTCTCTCAGGCCGAGATCGAGGAGGCGGCCCAGGCGGCCGCCATCCACGAGGTCATCGTAGAGTTCCCGGACGGCTACGACACGCTGGTCGGCGAGAAGGGGGTCACACTCTCGGGAGGGCAAAAGCAGCGGGTCGCCATCGCCCGCACGTTGTTGAAAGATCCGTGCATCCTCATCCTGGACGATTCGACCTCGTCGGTAGACACCGAAACCGAGGGGTTGATCCGCCAGGCGTTGGAGCGGTTGATGGGGGGCCGCACGACCTTCATCATCGCTCACCGCATCCAGAGCGTGATGAACGCCGACCTGATCCTGGTACTCGACCAGGGCCAGATCGTACAGCGGGGAACGCACGCGGAGTTGATGCGCCGCGATGGCATCTACCGGAAAATCTATCACGTGCAGGCGCGCATCGAGGACGAACTGGAGAGAGAAATCGGCCAGACTGCCGAAAGCCAGACTTCCGGAACCTGGCAGACTGCGGAAGTCTTGGAGGAGAAGGAGACTGTCCATGCCGGACTTGCAGTTTGAAGAAGAGGAATTCACGACCCAATTCAGCGGTAGGACCATGCGCCGCATCCTGGCCCAGGCAAAGCCGCACTGGCGGTGGCTGATCGGCTTCATGGTGGCCATCTCGCTGGTCGCCTTTCTGGATTCGTACTTCACGTTCATCAGGAAGGGCATCGTGGACCAGGCCATTATGGCCAGGGACAAGGCGGCGCTGCCTCCCATCATGGGCACGTACGGCCTGCTGATCCTCGTCCAGGCTGTGGGTGTCTTTGGCCTGATCTATCTGGCCAGCACCCTGGGAGAGCGCATCCAGTACGATCTGCGCAGGAAGATGTTCGGCCACCTGCAGGACCTATCCTTCTCCTACTTCAGCCGCACGCCGGTGGGGTGGATCATGACGCGCGTGACCTCCGACTCGGAGCGTATTGCCGGGCTGGTGACCTGGGGGCTGCTGGATACTACGTGGGCGGTGTTGAGCATCTCCACGTCGGTCTACTTTATGACGATCATTAACTGGAAGATGGCGCTGATCGTGTTCGCTGCCATCCCAGTGCTGGTGGTCGTGGCGACCCAGTTCAGGAAAAAGATCATCGTCGAGTTCCGCAAGGTGCGCAAGATCAACTCCAGGATCACCGCCTTCCACAACGAGAACATCGCCGGTGTACGCGTAGTCAAGGCGCTGTGCCGCGAGGAGGAGAACCTGCGCGAGTTTGGCGCGCTGACGGGCCAGATGTACCGGGCTTCCTACCGGGCGGCCTGGCTTTCGGCGTTGTTCCTGCCGACGGTCCAGTTGATCAGCGCGGTGGCCATGGGCAGCATCGTCTGGTATGGTGGCCTGCAGGCCGAGTGGGGGGGTATCACGATTGGCGGTATCCAGGCCTTCATCTCGTACGTCATGTTCATGCTGTGGCCGGTCCAGGACCTGGCCCACGTTTACGCCGAAATGCAGCACGCGGTCGCTTCGGCCGAGCGCGTCTTTTCGCTGGTGGACGCGGTACCCGAGGTGATGGACCGGCCAGGGGCTGTGGACCCAGGTACGCTGCGGGGTGACATTGAGTTCGACCACGTGGATTTCTCGTACGAGTCCGATGATCCAGTGTTGACCGATTTCAGCCTGAAAGTGAGGCGAGGTGAGACGATCGCGCTGGTCGGGCCGACCGGCGGCGGCAAGACAACCATCGTCAATCTGCTGTGCCGCTTCTACGAGCCCAAGGCGGGCGTTATCCGCATCGGTGGACGGGACTATACCGAACTGGCGCTGCACGCCATCCAGTCGCGTATCGGCGTGGTGCTGCAGACGCCGCACCTCTTCTCCGGCACCATCCGCGAGAACATCCGCTACGGCCGGCTGGACGCCACAGACGAGAAGGTCGAGGAGGCGGCCAGGCTGGCCGGCGCCCACGACTTTATCGCCACGTTGGACAAAGGCTATGGTAGCGAGGTGGGCGAAGGGGGCAACCTGTTGTCGGTCGGACAGAAGCAACTGGTCAGCCTGGCGCGCGCGATCCTGGCGCGGCCGGAGATCTTTATCATGGACGAGGCGACCAGTTCGGTGGACACGCTCACCGAGGCGCTGATCCAGCGCGGCATGGAGTCGCTGATGGAGGGCCGCACCAGTTTCATCATCGCCCACCGGCTTTCGACGATCAAGCGGGCCGACCGTATCCTGGTCATCGAAGATGGGCGCATCGCGGAGATGGGCACGCACGCCGAACTCCTGCGCGCCCGCGGCCACTACTATCGGCTCTATACGCAGCAGTTCCGGCGCGAGCGGGAGCAGGAGTACGACGTCTTCACAGCGCCCGTCCCGGTAGCAGCATAACCTCTCACCCTCCCGCAGGTTCGCGTAACCTGCGGGAGGGGAAAAAGGGGATGAACAAGATGGACCGTGTCTATCACTTCAAAGGCAGCCCCAAAGAGATTGGGTTCGCCATGGGGCGAGTGTTAGGGGCAAGGCTGGAGCAGAACGTCAGCCGCTACATTCAAAGGCGTCCCACCCGGCCCGGCGCCCTGGATATGGATGCCCTTCGCCAGGGGGCAATGCCCTGGCTGCGCAGCTGGCGCTGTGAGTCTGCCCGCGGAACTGATTGGTATCCTGGGAGGTAGCTAGGAGGTCTCATGATACAACTCGCCGCCGATCTCTCCGATCCGTTGCTTGAACTGGTCCGCAGTGGTCAAGTCCGGATAGACGCTGTTGAGGTAGGACCGTGGTTCAGCACGCAGCAAATCCGTGCCTATCGGCAAGCGCTGCCCGGGATGCCATTTCACTTTCATGGCGCCGACCTGATTGAGAGAGTGGTGCTGATCCCAGGTGCTATCTCCAGGATAGCAGCCTACGTGCACTACACGG
>DATKWP010000547.1:0-4083 GCA_035529535.1 Anaerolineae bacterium
CGTGTTCCATCATCGGTTGCTACGAAACACGAAACACGAAACACGAATTTCGTATGGATGAATTGCTTGAGCGATTCCTGGTTTACATGCACGCAGGCCGGAATGCTTCGCCCTATACCGTCAAGAATTACCGTACCGACATCGGGCAGTTTCTGGATTATTGCCGGGGGCAGGGGGTGAGTGCGCCGGGGCAGGTGGACCGTGCGCTGTTGCGGGGGTATCTGGGGGAACTGGACGCGGCCGGCTACGTCAAGGCGAGCATCGCGCGCCGCGTGGCAGAGTTGCGCTCCTTTGGCGATTTTCTGGTGCGGGAGGGAGTGCTGGAATATAACCCCTTTCGCATGGTCGGCGCGCCGCGTGTCCCCAAACGGCTGCCGCGCTACCTGACGGTGGCTGAGGTGGAGGCGTTACTGGCGGTCCCTGACACGTCCACGCCGTTGGGCCTGCGCGATCGAGCCATCGTCGAGGTGTTGTACGCCGCAGGGCTGCGGGTGAGCGAGTTGGCAGGGTTGGACCTGGCAGACGTGGACCTGGCACAGGCCCAGGTGCGCGTGGTGGGCAAGGGGAGCAAGGAGCGTATCGGGCTTCTGGGACGGCCGGCGGTCGCCGCGGTGCGAGCGTATCTGCAAGCGGGGCGGCCGGCGCTCCTGGGGCAGCGGCCGAGCCAGGCGTTGTGGCTCAATCGCCGGGGCGGTCGCTTGTCGGTGCGTAGCGTGGCCATGACGCTGAGCCAGGCGGGCCGGCAGGCGGGCATTCGCATCCCTGTCTCGCCGCACGTGCTGCGCCACTCCTTCGCCACCCACCTGCTGGACGGTGGCGCAGACCTGCGCGTGGTGCAGGAACTGTTGGGGCACGCCAATCTCGCCACGACGCAGATTTACACCCACGTCAGTCAGAGCCGGGCACGCGAGGTATACATGCGGGCGCACCCGCGGGCCGGGGGGATGGATTTGCCCTAGTGGGCGGTTTGTGGTAAAGTAATGGTGTGCCAATGGCGCTTGTGGTACAATGCACGACAGCCAAGTGAGACTTGGTGCTACCAGGCGGGCATAGACAAGGGGGCTGGAGATGGTGACGATCCTGCAATTCATTCAGCGGCGCAAGTCTTTGATCATCCTGCTCTTTGGAGGCTTGCTGGGGCTGCTTCTGGGACTGGCCATCGGCTGGTGGTGGTGGCCGGTCGAATGGACCAACTCTACGCCGGGTAATCTACGCCAGGATTTCCAGAGCGACTATCTCGCCTGGGTTGCCGGCCAGTACGCGAACACGGGCGACCTGGAATGGGCGCGGAGCAGATTGGGGGTCGAGTATTGGAAGGAGGGCCAACTCGCCCAGACCCTGGAAAGGCTGGCGGCTGAGCGTGGCGGACAGGAGGGAAGCCGTCTGCTGGGGCTGGCCCAGATGCTAGAAACTGCGCCGGCCGCGACTCCCGCAGCGCCAGGGCCGGCGGGTGGGGTGGGGCTGCGCTCAGTAGCGATGGTGTGTGGGGCAGCCCTGTTGGTGGTGGCGTTCGTAGGCGCGGCGGTTTTCTTGATCAGCCGCTTGCGCGGCGCGGGGGTTGCGCCGGAAGCAGCCGGGCAGCGCGTGGGAAGGGCCGCTGCATATATGCCGCCGGAGGAAGAGGTATCGTGGGGGACTGAGGGGCTGCCGCTGGCCCAATTCACTCCCACGTATGTGCTGGGGGATGACCACTTTGACCCGTCGTTCAGCATCGAGTTGGAGAACGGTGAGTTCATGGGGGAGTGCGGCCTCGGTATCTCGGAAACCATCGGCGTAGGCGCGCCGAGCAAGGTGACCGCTTTTGAGGTCTGGCTGTTCGATAAGAATGACATTCGTACCGTGACCAAGGTCATCATGTCGGACTATGCCTTCAACGATGAGGCGCTGCGCGCCAAGTTGGCGCCCAAGGGGGAGCCGGTCCTGGCCCGTGTGGGTGCGGACGTGGTGTTGGAGACCAAGTCGCTGCGGGTGCGGGCGCGGGTCGCAGAGGCCAGTTACGGCGTGGGCAACCTGCCGCCCAATTCCTTCTTCGAGAGGCTGACGATAGACGTGGCGGCCTGGGGCACCGCAGGACCGGCGGGTGCACAGTTTGCGGCCGAGCCGGACCTCCCCTCTATGCCGTTCACCCGGTAGGTATCGGCCCCGAAAGTGGATAGACACCCTCGCCGCGGCGATGCGGCGAGGGTGTTCGTTTCGTGGGCAAAGAATGCGTCGTCTGTGGTGGGCTTTTCTGCGGCTCTTTTTCCGCCGGCTCTACAACGAGTGCGCCTGGACCTACGACCTGGTGGCCTGGGCGGTGTCGTTGGGGCAATGGAAGGCGTGGGGACGCACGGTGCTCCAGCACCTGCAAGGCCCACGGGTGCTGGAATTGGCCCATGGGCCCGGCCATCTGCTGGTGGCGATGGCGGAGCGCGGTGTGGCCCCGGTGGGGCTCGACCTGTCACGATGCATGGGGCGCCTGGCACAGCGGCGACTGAGGAGAGCAGGACTAGATGTCCCGTTGGTGCAAGCCCGTGCGCAGGCGCTCCCTTTCTGTGATGGTTGTTTCGATACGACGGTGGCCACCTTCCCCACCGAGTTCATCGTGGATCCTGCCACGCTGCGGGAGACGGCGCGCGTCCTGCGGCCAGGAGGCCGGTTGGTCGTCGTGGCCTGGGCACGCTTGAGCGAGCGCGATCCGCTCTCGCGGTTCGTCGGGTGGTTGTACCGGATCACAGGGCAGGGAGAGCCGCTCCCCGGTGGGGGGGAGGTAGCCCTGGTGAAGGCGGCGTTCGCTCCGCGCACGGTGTGGGAGCGCGTGGGACGCAGCCAGGTCATGCTGGTCGTGGCCGACAGGCAGTGACCAGGCGGGCGATGGACTAGGCGGTGTGGTAGAATTGCAGTTGTGCCCGCCCCACCATCACCAGGCCCGCCTCGGTAGGGAAGGGGATGGGAAATTCGACGAGGGGGAAGATGTGGGCGTCGGTCACGGGCAGCAGTTCGCCGGGGACGACGCCGAGGAAATCGCGAATGCTGGCTTCGGCAGGCATGTGAAAGTAGCCCCGGCACACGGCTACCGGCGTATAGGCCACCAGCAGTTCGCGCCGGGCGAGTGTGTGGATCGAAGCGCGGACGTCGGGCGACGCAAAGTAAAAGAACGTGACGTGGGGTTTGCACACGACGACGTGGGGACGGGAGAGGGCCTTGAGCGGGCTACCGGGCCTCAGTGAGGCCAGCCGGACGTCGTACAGCGAAAGGCTATCGCGCGTGGGGTCGTTGATGAAATTGTCCACCGGTCCCACGGTTTCGATCTGGCCGCTGAATTGAAAGTGGGCGGTGAGGATGTGGACTTCGTGCCGTTGGATGGGCGGTCCTTCGAGTGCCATCGTTTGCTCCTTTGAACGCTTTGTGGTACAATAGATGTGCTTGGTGGGTGTAGCCTAATGGTCAAGGCACCTGGTTGTGGCCCAGGAGACTGTGGGTTCGAATCCCATCACTCACCCCAGGCAGCCTGGGCCGGATTCCGATCCGGCCTCAAGTCTATTATACACCCATTGCCCCCGTAGCTCAATTGGACAGAGCGTCGGACTTCGAATCCGCAGGTTGCGCGTTCGAGTCGCGCCGGGGGCGCCTGACCAGTGTGGCCTGGGAGGCATTGCCTAAAGCACGATGGCAGCGAGGGAAACGTCGTCGCCGTCACGCCGCCTGATCTGCCTGCTGTATTGCGGGAGGTCGAGCCGATCCACGCGTTGCCATTTCGACGTCCCCCAACCCCTATGTAGTCTGGTGTTCGCCATAGTAGGGGATCTATTCCCTGCTGCTGATCTGCCAGCGGTCTCCCATGTGGATGAGATACCACTGGACGGGTGTCTCGCCATCCGACATACCCCCTGGATGCTCGCAGATGACCGTGGCGCCGACTCTAGCCTGGTCGGAGCCGAGACTGGGGTCCTCGATGAATCGCAGGCTGGTCACCCACACGTGGGCGACTCCGGCGCGTGGTCCGGTGCATCCACACTGGCCGGTATCGCACTGGCCCAGTTGTTCCCAGGCTCCCTCGGCAAAGTACCCGCTAGCCTTCGCGGTGTCTGTGTAGTGGTTGTA
>DATKWP010000548.1:0-4819 GCA_035529535.1 Anaerolineae bacterium
GTCACCGACGACGATCTGGCCTTCGTGGACGCACAGATGGCGGGCTTTTTGCTCAACGACTTCGCTGCACTGGCCGACCCGGAGCGGGCCATCCTGCGCGCTGTTTCCCTGGGCCAACTCCTTCCGGCCGACGCCGACCCCACCTACCTCCACGGCCTCACCGCGCTGGGCGTCCTGCGCCGCGAGGGAGATGGTTACGCCATCGGCAACGCCTTCTTCGCCCGCTGGCTGCAGGAGCAGGCGGACTGGGAGGCCCAATCCGAGGTCTCGGCGGAGGGCACGCTGGCCGTTTACACCCAGGCCGGGCCGGACCAGCCTGACGATTATGCCCTTTATGGAACCGGATTACGCCAGTTGCTGGACCAGTTGGGGCAAGGGCATCCTCTCTACCAGGAGGCGCTTGTCTACCAGCAGCGGCTGGACGAGAATATCGCCCGCTCCCGGCGGTATGGAGATACGGAAACATGCAAAGCCGACCGGTCTGAAATCGTTGACCGGTTGAACGCACTTGCATTGTCCACTCTGGGCACATCTTTCAACGAATTGTGTGGCTTGGCCACGCCGGCTGCAGGATAAACATGTCATTCCGAGGAGCGAAGCGACGAGGAATCTCGTTCCCGGCAGACGGCGTGGTGTTGGGGCACGAGATTCTTCGCGCCCTGCGGGCGCTCAGAATGACGGGGGCTGGGCGGGCGCTCAGAATGACAAGAACGGAGTGGGCGCTCAGAATGACAGGGGCTGAACGGGCACCAACTGAACATGGATCGGGGTAGTAATATGGAACGCACGATACCCACTACCGGCAGCGAAGAAATACAACTCTACATGCGCACCTACTACTCCCTCTTGCGCACGACCGACGAGGTGCAGCTCC
Organism: Anaerolineae bacterium; assembly: GCA_035529535.1. Taxonomy (GTDB): domain Bacteria; phylum Chloroflexota; class Anaerolineae; order B4-G1; family B4-G1; genus DATKWP01. The sequence goes on from DATKWP010000548.1 coordinate 875, forward strand.
AGACGCTGGTCGAGACACACATGGGGATGGACTCGCTCCTGCACATCCAGGCCCGCGACGATGCCCCCGACGTCTCGGCCCTCGTCTACTCTTCGCTGCGGCTGCCTGCCTGCATCCGCCAGGTACGGCTGGCCGTGATGGGCCAGTCGGAGCGGGTTTTCGCCCGGCGTGGCTACCCCCACGTCGAGCAGTGGCAGCCGGTCACCGCACCCGGCCGCCGCCGCCGCGCCTTCTTCGACGGCCAGGAGACGCTGGCCGTCTACGTCGCCAGCCTTTCCGACATTGACGACCTGGTGCCGATGTTGACCGCCTTCCAGATCGAATGGAACAAGGTACACATGCGGCTGCACGCCGCCCCGGTGCTGGCGGACCTGGAAGCGTGCGTCACCGGGGGACAGCCGCTGGACGACGACGTCCGCACCCGGCTGTGCGAGAGACTGGGCCTCCCCGCCGACGGCCTGGGCCGGCTGGAGGCGATTTGGAGGGACGATTTCCCCGCCTTCCTCCTCGACGCCGGCCAGCGTCGCAAGCGGATAGCCATCCGCCTGCTGTCCGGCTCCCAGGTCGAGTATCGCAAGGCGACGCAGCGCTGGTGGGAGAACGTGGCCGACAATGTCCCCTTCGACCTGGGCGAGCGGCCCATCTACTTCATTTCTAGCAACACCCACAGCGTGGTCAACATGCTCTCCGGCTTCGCGCTCCGGCGGGAGGAGGAACTGGTCCACTTCTTGCGCGAGGGAGGCGACGCCGGTTTGCAGGCCGAGTACGCCGACATCCAGGACCAGCAGGTGCCCAGCAGCCGCGAGAACTTTCTGTACCATGTGCTCAAAAAGTACCTCGAAACGCCTCAGGGCCGGAGGGCGTGGGAGGAGCGGGAAGAAGAAGAACCACTGTGCGGCATCCGGCACATTGACAGTCACCACGTGTTCGACGTCGCCGCGCAGATCGTCGAACTGCGCGCGTTGCGCCCGGACTGGCTCGACCCCCGCCTGTGCGTCCCCGGCATCGAGCGCATTGCCGAAAGCGACGCGGTCATCCTCAACATTGACTATCCGCTGGGGATGGGGGCTTACCACATTCTGTCCCAGGTTGCTGCGAGCGTGGACTCATTCCGCGGGGTCTACATCCTGGGCAAAGCAGCCACACTCAACGGGCGTATCGGCGACGTGATGATCCCCAACGTCGCCCACGACGAGCACTCTCTCAATACCTACCTGTTCAACAATGCGTTCAACGCCACTGACGTGCGTCCCCACCTGGTCTACGGCACCGTGCTCGACAACCAGAAGGCCATCAGCGTGCACGGCACCTTCTTGCAGAACCGGCAGTACATGGACGTCTTTTATCGCGAGGGGTACACCGACATCGAGATGGAGGCCGGGCCGTACCTTTCGGCAGTGTACGAGGCCATGCGCCCGCGCCGCTACCCGACGGAAGAGATCGTCAACCTCTACCCGATCCCGTTCGACATCGGCATCGCCCACTACGCCTCCGACACTCCTATCGGCAAAGGGCAAAGCCTGGGGGCGCAGCACCTCTCCTACTTTGGCATGGACGCCACGTACGCCGTCACCGTCGCCACGCTGCGGCGGATTCTGGAATTGGAGTGTGCGTGGGAGAAGGGAGAAGGGACCAGGGACATCGCCAGGCTGGAACAGCAGCATGCCGAGGGGTACGCCCGGCACCCGGTCGAGCCAGAGGAGTTCGACATCCCGAAGTCCACCTGACCCCCGAAGATGGCCTGCTAACCGACTGTGCGGTGAACCTGGACAATATGCAGACCGTCCCCAAGTCCAATCTTGGCTCTCTAATCACACACCTGTCGGCGGAGAAAATGCAGCGAGTCAAGCGTGCCTCGTGTTTTGCCCTGGACATTGCGGATGAGTACATCCATGACGTGATTGATGATTGGTAGCGGAGGAACTATGGCTCACGTCGTCGGTCAATCTGTAGCCCGCGTGGACGCCCGCGCCAAGGTCACCGGCGAGGCGAAATATCCCGCCGATTTCACCATGCCGGGCATGCTCCACGCCAAGATCCTCTTCGCCGGGCGGCCCCACGCCCGCGTTCTGAGCATAGACACGGCCCAGGCGGAGGCGGTGCCGGGCGTCGTTGCGGTCTTCACTGCCAAAGACGTGCCGGTGAACGAGTACGGCCTGCAGACGCCGGACCAGCCGGTGCTGTGTGGCCCCGGCTCGACCAGGCCCGGCGCCGACGTGGTGCGCTTCGTCGGCGACCAGGTGGCGCTTGTCGTGGCCGAGACGGAACGAGCCGCCGCCCGCGCCCGCGACCTGGTCCACGTCGAGTACGAGGACCTGCCGGTGGTGACCAACCCCTTCGAGGCGCTCAGGCCGGACGCGCCACAGTTGCATCCCTACCGCGTGCCCAGCCAGTTCCACCCGGAGCTCAATGATATGGAGGGCAATCGCATTTGCCACCACCAGATCCGCAAAGGGGACATGGAGGCCGCCTGGCGCGAAGCCGACGTGATCGTCGAAGGCGATTACTACACCTCACCCCAGGAGCATGCCTACCTCCAACCCGAGGCGGGCCTCTCGTACATAGACGACGAGGGCCGGGTCACCGTCGTCGTGGCGGGGCAGTGGGTGTGGGAGGACCAGCAGGAGATTGCCCACGCGTTAGGGATTCCGCCCGAGCAGGTGCGGGTGATCTATCCGGCCATCGGCGGGGCCTTTGGCGGGCGGGAGGACATCTCGGTGCAGATCGTGCTGGCGCTGGCGACCTGGAAACTGCGCCGTCCGGTCAAGACCGTGTGGAGCCGCGAGGAGTCCATCGTCGGCCACTGCAAGCGCCACCCGGCGTGGGTACACTGCCAGTGGGGGGCGACCCGCGCTGGGAAACTGGTGGCGGCCCAGGTACGGGTCGTGGCCGACGGCGGGGCCTACTGCTATACGACCAACAAGGTGCTCGGCAACACCACCATCACCTGCACCGGCCCCTACGAGATCCCCAACGTCCAGGTGGACGTGGACGGGGTCTACACCAACAACCCACCCAGCGGGGCCTTCCGGGGGTTTGGCGCACCGCAGGGGACTTTCGCCGCCGAGATGCAGATGAACAAACTGGCCCAGGCGCTCGGGATGGACCCGGTGGAGATCCGGCTCAAGAATGTGCTGCGCGAGGGGAGCCTGACTACCATGGGCACCCCCCTGCCCGGCGGCGTGAGCCTGGTGGAGGTGACCGAGCAGTGCGCTCAAGCCGCCGGCTGGAAGCAGTTGCCAGAAGGCTGGCGAAAACCCCAAATCCGCAATCCGCAATCCGCAATCCGCAATCCCCAATCTGCAATCCGCAGTCCGCAATCCGCAATCCGCAATGGCATTGGCTTTGCCGTCGCCTTCAAGAACGTCGGCTTCTCCTTCGGCTACCAGGAGAACTGCTGGGCGAAGGTCGAACTGCGGGGTGAGACGGAGATCGAAGAAGCGGTGGTCTATGTCGGCAGCGCCGACGTGGGGCAGGGCAGCCACACCGCCATCTGGCAGATGGCGGCCGAGGCGCTAAGTTTGCCGCCGGAGCGGGTACACCTGCTCCCCTCCGACACCGCCACCAGCCCTGGCAGTTCCGGCTCCGCCTCCGCCTCGCGCACGACTTTTCTGGCCGGCAACGCCGTGCAAGGCGCAGCGCAGGCCGCGCTAAAAGCCTGGCACGCCGAGGAACGGCCCGCCGCCGGCGAGTACACCTACCTGGCCCCCAAGACCACCCCGTTCGACCCGCAGACCGGCTACGGCCTCCCCAACTTTGCTTACGGCTACGTCGCCCAGGCGGTGGAAGTGGAGGTGGACACCGAGACCGGCCAACTGCGCATCCTGCGCGTGGTGTGCGCCGACGACGTGGGCCAGGCCATCAACCCGCAGCAGGTCGAAGGGCAGATCGAGGGGGGCATCGTGCAGGCGGTGGGCTGGGCGACGTGCGAGAACTTGATCGTCG
>DATKWP010000549.1:0-2564 GCA_035529535.1 Anaerolineae bacterium
AAGGCGCCCACCAGGAGCAAGAAGCCGACCGAGATGAGGGCGATTCCCCAGAAAAGCGTACCTCTGCGCATCTCACTTACCTCCTGCCTAGCGGCGGCGCACCAGGCGCTCGACGAGGATGAACAAGCCGAGCACGATGAGGAGCACCGGCCAGTAGGGCCCCAGGAGGTTCAGCCCGCCCAGGAAGGAGCCGAAGATGGCGAACAGCACCAGGCTGATCAGGATCAGCCAGAGGCCGCCGCCCAGCGCCTTGCGGAGCCCGCCACCCAGGATGCCCGCCAGAATGATGCCCACGCCGACGAAGCCGGGGATCAGTGTCCAGGCGTAGGCCCAACTCTCCCAGTGGCCGGTGGCGTTTTGCCAGTACAGCAGCCCCCCGATGCCACCGACGATGCAGGCCGGGACAGCCATGTCCGGCGTTCCGGCCAGGAGGCCGATGATCAACAGGGCCAGTCCCACCCCGACGATGATCAGCGGCCAGTCAAACCATATCTTGAGCCCCGGCACCCACTGGGTGACCAGGAACACGACGCCGAGCAGGATCAACACCAACCCGCCGGCCAAACTTGACCTGCGCCTACGGTTCATAGTACCCTCCTCTCGCGAAAGTGGTTGACGAACGACAGCACTGTGTCACGTTAAAAACGTGACCTACTTGCCCACTGATGAACGACAGCACTGTGTCACGTTGAAAACGTGACCTACTTGCCCACCAGGCTGTGCTGCAGCGCCAGCGCTACCGCCTCGGTGCGGCTGGCGACACCCAGTTTGGAAAGGATGCTACTGACGTGAAACTTGACCGTCGAGCGGCTCACCACCAGCCGCTCGGCGATCCCGACGTTATTCAGTCCTTCGACCATCAACTCCAACACTTCCCGCTCGCGGGCGGTCAGGTCGTACCCGGGTGCGGGGGGCTCGGTGGCGGCGCGGATGAGGGCTTGCGCGGCCTCCGGGGCGAGCGTCGGTTTCCCCGCGTAGGCGGCCCGGATCGCGTCGGATAGTTCGTCCGCCGAGACGTTCTTGATCAGGTAGCCAATGGCGCCGGCCTTCAGCGCCCCCTGCACCAGTTCCTTCTCCTTGAAACTGGTCAGGGCGATGACCTGGATGTGGGGGCAGCGCTGCCGGATGGCGCGGGTGGCGGCGGCGCCGTCCATGCCGGGCATGACCAGGTCCATCAACACTACGTCGGGGCGGACCTGGTCGCACAACCGCACGGCCTCCTCGCCGCTGGAGGCTTCGCCGACCAGTTCCAGGTCGTCGAAGGCGAGCAGGAATGCGCCCAGCCCGCTCCGTACCACCGCGTGGTCGTCCACGAGCAGCACTCGAATGCGTTTTGTCTCGACCATTGGTCCTCCAGTTCTTCGTGTCTTGGCGTACCTGTGAGTTATACGCCACCTTTATCGGCCAGATCGCGTTTCGCTCCGACGAAAGCGGCTTCCTCCAACTCGACTCGCTCCTGGATGATGTGCGTGAGCCATTCCTCGACGCTCTCCTTCCGATGCACCCGCGCCAAGAAAGCGACGCGTGCAGAGAGTTCGGCAGGGATAGGCAGAAAAGTCGGCTTGGTACTGTGCACATAGATGGGTTTCTCCCACGCTGCATCATCATCGGCCTGTGCTACCACAGCCTGATCAATTTCCTCTTCGGAAAGACTCTCTTTCATCTTGCTTTCTGTACTCATATTCTACACCAGACTGGTTTCCGGCGCAATTATGGATTAGGGATCGGGGAGCAAGGAGCAGGGATCGGGAAACAGGAAGCACGAAACACGAAACACGCAACACGGAGCACGCCCTACATTGCCCTCGCCAGCACCTCCTCCATCTCCTCCGCCGTCAGTTTCACCGGATTCCCCTTCGTGCTGCTGGCGACCGACGTTTTCTCGACCAGGACCGGGAAGTGTTCCGGCGTCACCCCGTAGGCGGCCAGCGGCGGCACCCGCAGCGCGTCACACAGTCCCTGAATCCACGCCACGCCGTCGGCGGCGCTTGCCTCCGCCCGGCCGGTCAGCACCTGCGCCACGTCGTCAAAGCGGCGCAACGCTGCGCTCCCCGGCTGCCGCTCCTGCAAGGCGCGCACGTTGATCGCGATGACGTGCGGGAGGAGCAGCCCGCAGATTGCCCCGTGCGGTGCGTGGAACATGCCGCCGATTGGCCCGGCGAAGCCGTGCACCGCGCCCAGCGTGCCGTTGGCCAGCGCCAGCCCTCCACACAGGCTGGCCAGCGCCATGTCCTGGCGGGCCGCGGCGTCGTCGCCGTGCTCGCAGGCCCGCCTGAGCGAGCGGGCGACGCAGCCCATCCCCTCTCGGCACACTGCGTCCACCAATGGATTGGGCCGGAGTGAGACGAAGGGCTCGATCACCTGTGTGAGCGCGTCCAGTCCGGTGCTGGCGGTGACCTCGGGCGGCAGCGTGTAGGTCAGTTCGGGGTCCACCAGCGCCAGGCGCGGCAGCATCAGGGGGCTGCGCAGGCTGACCTTGACGCGGTGCTCGGGCGAGGCCAGCACTGCGTTGCGCGTCACCTCGGCCCCGGTGCCGGCCGTGGTGGGGATGGCGATGCAAGGGA
>DATKWP010000550.1:0-2559 GCA_035529535.1 Anaerolineae bacterium
CTGACCTGGCCATCTTCACCCACCCGACGATGGCTCCACCGCCGTGACCATAGTCTTCCCGGTCAAATAGAGAAGCCGGACTGCTGGGCAGTCCGGCTCTCGTGTTGGTTGGGCAAGATGGCATCTTGGCCCACTCAGGGCGCTGCTGTGGGGACGAGTGTTGGTGCAGGGCTGGGAGTGGGCGTCAGGGCAGGGATGGGCGTCGGTGTGGGCAGGGACTCGCCGGAATACCAGCGGATCTTGGTGGCCCAGCAAGGGTCGTAATCGGCACCCAGGACCACCCGGAAATCCACCGCGCTGCCCTCGGTCGGCTGAGAGATGACGTCGGCCGCGTCGCGCTGGTACAGGAGCATCAAGCGGGAAAGCGCCGAGCCTTTTGCACCGGTGGTCAAGTTCACGATCTGCGTGCGCGGGTAAGCCCCATCGGCAGGTCCCACGCTCACCACCTCGAAGCCTTCCCAACCCAACCGTTCCGCCGCCACGTACCCCAACCCCTCGTACGGGGTGCCGTTCCATACCTCGACCCGGAAGGGGCGTTGTTGCGCGCGGGCGCTAGCCGGGGGGGAAAGCGCTTCGCTGACCATAGGGCCGAGCGCTTCGTAGTAAGGGACCAGCACGTAGCCTCCGTTCGGTGCCGTCCACGGCTGCACGACCGTCCGCCCCACAAACCGGCTCTTTACGTTCATCACGTCCAGCCGCGATCCGATGCTGCCCAGATAGAGCAACTCGTCCAGCCCCAGGTCGGTCAAGATCGTCTCTTTGAGCGTTCCCCACAATTCCGGAATCTTGGGGACGATGTCCAGCGTCATGACCTGGCGATATAGGCCCCGCAGCACCTGTTGCTGGCGACGGTGGCGGTCAAAGTCGCTGGTACTCCAGCGGGAGCGCGCATACCAGAGCGCGTATTTTCCACTCAGGTGCTGCACCCCCGGCAGCCAGTCCATGTCCGTCTGCCCGGTGGGGGATTCTGGATCGGGGAAGGTATCGGACAGAGGGCACTCTACCGCCACGTCCACCCCTCCCAGGGTGTCTACGATCTTGATGAAGCCATCGAACCCGACCAGCGCATAGTAGTGGATGGGGATCCCAAAATTGTACTCGATAGTGGCCTTGATCAGCCCCGGGCCACCGCCGGGGTACTTGACGCGTTCTCCGATGCTGTAGGCCATGTTGATCTTGTCGAAGCCGTGGTTGGGAACCCAGGCGTAATAGTCGCGGGGGATGGAGAGGAGGGCCACCGAGGGCAACTCGGGATTGACGCCGACGACGACGATGGTGTCGGTGCGCCCCACTTCCTCGCTGGAGACCTGGTCGGAGCCCAGGACGAGGATGTTGATGGCATCCTTGGGCTGCTCCACCAGGACCATCGGCGACGGCATGGGCAGCGGATTGGAGAGGGGGATCGTGGCAGTCAGCATGGGAGGCGGGACGGGCAACGCCGTGGGTGGATGAGGCGTGGGGCTGGGAGTGGGAGTGTGGGTCGGCGTGGGCGTGCAGGTAGGAGTATCGGTAGGCGCCGGCGTGAGCGTCGGTGTAGATGTGTCAGTGGGCGAGGCCGTGGGCGGTGCGGCGGGCTGGACGGGAACGGTGGTGCTAGCGAGTACCTGGGCTACCTGTGGTCCGGTAAGAATGGCCCGACGGCTGACCACGATCGCCAGGACCAGGACGACGACCAGGATCAGTCCCTCGGAGATACCGTTGAGCGAGCGTCGCATGAGATACGTGTTTCCTCTTCCACATGGATCGGAAGAATTGGCCTATTGTACCACAAAGCCTGATCATGGCCAATAGGCTGGCCCCTGGTTTGGTCGGCTGGAATGGCCCGTTTATGCTGGCTTGTGGGCCCTGACCCTGGCGTTGATGACCGTGTGGTCGAGCGCATCAGGGGGAAGGCCCGCCTGGGCCAGCGCGGTGCGCGCGAGTTGCCAGTCTGGGACCTGGCTGATCTTGACCTCCTCGCGGGAGAGCACTTGTACGTCTGCGAATCCGGCCGCGCGAATCTTGCCAAGATAGTCCGGTTCCTGGAGCGCGCCGGCCACGCAGCCTGCCCAGGCGGCCAGGCTCTCGCGGATGGGCGGCGGGAGTTCGCCATCCAGGACGATGTCGGAGATGACCATGCGCCCGCCGGGCCTGAGCACCCGGTGGGCCTCGCGGAAGACTGCCTCCTTGTCCGGCGAGAGGTTGACGACGCAGTTGGAGATGATGAGGTCTACCGACCCGTCCGGCAGAGGGATGTCCTCAATCTCCCCGTAGTTGAATTCGACGTTCGTCGCGCCGGCCTGTTTGGCGTTGCGGCGGGCCAGTTTGATCATTTCGGGCGTCATGTCCAGCCCGATCACCCGCCCTGCCGGCCCGACTTTCCTGGCGGCCAGCAGGCACGCCAGCCCCGCCCCTGACCCCAGGTCGAGCACCACCTCCCCCGGCTGGAGATCGGCCAGGTTCGGCTCCCGGCCGGCCATGTCGTCGAGTTCGGCGGCCGTCGCCTCCACCAGGACGGCGTCGCTGGGCTGCGGCTGGCAGGTCCGGCAGCCACAACTGGCCTGGACCGGTTCGGCAACG
>DATKWP010000551.1:0-2529 GCA_035529535.1 Anaerolineae bacterium
CTGGGAGGCACCGCCCTCACGTTCGACCGGGAACTCTTGTGGCGGGCAGCGGCCAAGTACGGGCGCGCCATCGCCCACACGGTGTACATGTATCGGCACCTGGTCGAACACCTTCCCGAAAGGTCGGACCTTTCGGGAAGATCGGGTGTCGAGTTGGAAGTTTCAGTGGACGAAACCCAGACCCCTACCTCGCCGGCAGAGCATCTCTTCGTCGCCAGCGAACTCTCGCGGCTAGGGGTGCGCTGGGTGAGCCTGGCTCCGCGCTTCGTCGGCCGCTTCGAGAAGGGGGTGGACTATATCGGCGACCTAGACACTTTCGCGGCCGAGTTTGCCCGGCACGTGGCGGTGGCGCAGGCATTGGGGCCGTACAAACTGAGCCTTCACTCCGGCTCCGACAAGTTCAGCATCTACCCGATCGTGGCCCAGGCGGCAGGAGGGCTGGCGCACCTGAAGACGGCGGGCACGAGTTACCTGGAGGCCCTGCGAGCCATCTCCCAGGCGGACCCTTCCCTGTTCCGGGAAATCCTGGCTTTCGCCCGGGAGCGTTACGAGGTAGATCGGGCCACCTACCACGTCTCGGCACAACTGGACAGGGTCCCCGCTCCGAACGTTCTCAAGGACAGCGACCTGCCTGGCCTGTTCGAGCAGTTCGACGCGCGGCAGGTATTGCACGTGACGTTCGGCTCGGTGCTGGACCGGTTCGGCGGCCGGCTGCTGGCCACGCTGCGCGAGCACGAGGAAGTTTATTACACACTGCTAGCGTCGCACTTTATACGGCACTTGTCACCTTTCACAGGATAAGGAACCTTCCCGAAAGGTCGGACCTTTCGGGAAGGTCGGGCATCAAGTTACAGCTTCCAACGCGAGAAAAGGAGATGATCTATGGCTCAACCGATAACCAAAGCGATCGTGCCTGCCGCTGGGCTGGGCACGCGGCTCTTGCCGGCCACCAAGTCGCAGCCGAAGGAGATGCTGCCGGTGGGACGCAAGCCGGTGATCCAGTACGTGGTGGAAGAACTGCAGAGTGCGGGGCTGCGCCAGATCCTGATGATCACGGGCCGCCGCAAGCGGGCCATCGAAGATCACTTTGACGCGGACCCCGAACTCGTGTCGGCGCTGAGAGAGGCCGGAAACGAAGCGCTGTTGACCGACCTGTCCTACCTGGAAGACAAATCGCGCTTTTTCTACACCCGCCAGAGCGCCCCCGAGGGGCTGGGCAATGCGGTTTCGCTGGGCGCCGATTTCGTGGACGACGACGACTGCGTGGTCGCGCTGGGAGATTCGCTGATCGCCGCCCCCGACCCCGCTGCTCCGCTGCGCGCGATGATGGAAGCCCACCGCCACCTGAAGGCGGCGGCCATCGTCGGCGTGGAAAAGGTGCCTCCAGAAGAGACTTTTCGCTACGGCATCGTCAACATCGAGGGGGCTGAGCCCCCTCCCGGCGAGCCGGTGGCCCTGACCGACATCGTCGAGAAGCCGCCGTCGGGCACTGCACCGACCACCCTGGCGGTGGCAGCGCGCTACGTCTTCAGCCCGGCCATCTTCGATGCCCTCAAGCGCACGCTGCCGGACCAGCGCGGAGAGATCCAACTCACCGACGCGATCCGCTGGCTCATCCGCCGCGGAGAGCCGGTGTACGCCTGGATCCTCGCGCCCGACCAGCGCCGCTACGACATAGGCAACTTTGAAAGTTACTTCCGGACCTTCATTGACTTTGCCTTGGCCGACGAGAGGTACGGGTACATGGTCCGGAAATATATCAAGGCCAAAGCCTATGAGCTCTAAACCGCGCAAAGTGGTCATCTGTTCGGCACCGGGCCGGGCTGGCGTCATCGGCAACCCTACCGATATGTACGGTGGCGCGGTCCTCTCGTGTTCCGTGGGGATACGTGCGCGGGTGACCATCACCCCTGCCCCCGACCTAGTGCTGGAGACGGGAGGGGAGGAATGCCGCATCGCCAGCCGGGATGACCTGCGCCCCCAGGGCGATCACTTCGACCTGGCGCGGGCGATCCTGGACTATATGCACCTGCCGCCGCTGGCCTGCCACGTGCGCTACGAGAGCGAAATTCCCTTACGCAGCGGCATGTCAGGCTCCACGGCGCTGGTGGTGGCACTGCTGCAGGCGCTCCTGGCCTGGCAGGGGGAATACCCCAACCTGTACCGGCTGGCAGAGCGTGCGCGCCACATCGAGTTAAACTATCTCAGGGTCGTGTGTGGGTACCAGGACGCTTACATGTGCACGTTCGGTGGCCTGAACTACATGGACTTTGGGGGCAAGCAATTCTACCGCGAGGCGGAGGCGGAACTGTTCGCCACCATCGAGCCACTGGCTGCTTACGTCCAGCAGTTGCCCTTCGTGTTGGGCTTCACCGGCGTGCAGCACTCCTCCGGCGAAGTCCACAAACCCCTCCGCGAGCGATGGCTGGAGGGGGAGCCGTCCGTCGTGGAAGGCTACAAGCGCATCACCGAACTCGCCCGCATGGGCAAGAAAGCACTCATCCTGGGCGATTGGCCCCTGATGGGCCG
>DATKWP010000552.1:0-2182 GCA_035529535.1 Anaerolineae bacterium
GGACTGTCCAACCCGCTTCAGTTTCTCGGGGTCAATCGCTTCTACGTCGTCCGCCGGCGTGTGGGCGGCGCGGTCTGAGCCATCCCAACTGACGTAGAGGCTGAGCGCCGAGCGGCCGCCGAAGCCGGGCGGGGCGTACAGGAGATCGTGGGGGCCGCGCCCGCGCGTGGTGGTGGAGGCGCCGACCCGGCCGGCCGCGTTCTGGTAGAGCCGCACCAGGCGGTAGCTGCTCCCATCTCCCAGGGCGATGGCAGTGCCGCCGCCGGCCCCCACGCCGCTCAGTTCAATCACGGCTTCCGGGGTAAACAGGTTGAAGCCGGGCCGCCCGCCCATCACATTTTCCAAGCTCAGGCTCTCGCCCCGTTCGCCACCCGCCCAGGCGATGAACACGACGGTCCGCCTGGGCTGGTAGGGGCTCTGCTTGAGGACGCGGGCCATCTCGAGCATGGCGGCCACGCCACTGGCGTTGTCGTTGGCGCCGGGGTACAGCGTGCCATCGGGCCCCACTCCAAGCCCGTCGTAGTAGGCGCTGACGACGATGACCTGGTTGTCCATCCCTGCTCCCAGGCGCGCCCCGGTGAAAGAGCCGGTGCCGGGGAGGACGCCAATGACGTTCAAATACCTGCCGTCCACGTGGTCCGCCACGGCAGCCTGCAGGTGCACCGTAGCGCCGGGGCCGGTAATCGCGACCTGGCCGGGTGGCAGGCCGGCTCCCATGCGCTCCAGTCCGGCCAGGCTGCTGCCGGCAGAGGCCAGCAAGCGGTCGGCCACCTGTGGGGTGATGAGCATCACGGGCTGCATGGGAGGGGATTGCCACACGACCCCGCGATAGAGGTACCGGCGCTCGAATGTGAGGGGGTCGTCGGTGACGATCAAGACGCCGGCGGTGGCTACCACGTTGACCCACGCGGCCTGCGCCTCACGCACGACGACGATGCGATCGTACAGGTCGAAATTGCGCAGCCCGTAGGGATCCTGCGGGCCAGCGCTCATGTAGCCGGCCACCAACCTGGCAGCCGGCCCATCCGGGTGAGGTCCCAGCGCCAGCCCGACGATGGCGCCCGCGTTTTCCCCGTAGGGTCTGGAGGAAGACAGGAGGGTCGCAATCGCCCCGCCGCTGCCTACGGCGCTAGAGTAGGTGGGGGATCCGGCGTACTCGACAAAGTCCTGGCGGTAGGCCAGCGCCTGGGCCACGTGGCCCTGCTGATCCAGGATCTCCAGCCGGGGCGTCTCCACCAGGTAGCCGCGCGGAACGGGCAGGGCCTGGAGATAGGTGCCGTCCTCACCGCCGGGGAACAGGCCCGCCGCTCGCATCTGGTTGGCGATGAACTCGGCCGCCCGCTGCGCCCCCGGGGTGCCCGTCATGCGCCCCTCCAGGTCAGGGGAGGCGAGGACGCGGACGTCTTCGAGCGCTCGTCCGGCGTCAAACTGCTGCGCCTGGGGCCGGTACACGCCGAGCGGGGTGGTGCTGCGCAGCGTCCACCCCAGGATCAGGAGCAGGACGGCCGCAGCACTCAGGGTGTAGCGGTTGACCAGGCGGGCGAGGCTGATGCGGCTCTCGGTGAGGAAACGGCGCAAGCCTTCGCCCCACAGGTTGAAGGCGACGATGGCCAGGAAGAAGGCCAGGCCCGGATACCAGGCCAACCAGTTGTAGCTGCGCCACCAGTCGCGGATGTTGGCGAGCAAGGCCCCCCACTCGGGCACGTCGGAAAAGTAGGCGATGACCGGCACCATCATCCCTATCTCGGCGATGGCGACCTTGAAGCCGCCGCCCAGGAAGACGTTGAGAAAGCCGAGTTCCGCCAGCAGCATCAGGATACCGCCCATCTCCAGCGCAGCGAGGACGAACAGTGGAGCCAGCAGGTGGGGGAGGACGTGGCGCAGCAGAATCTGCGTGGAGCGCGCGCCGACCGCGCGGGCGGCCTCGATGAACAATTCAGGCTTGATGCGGATCACCTGGCCGCGGATGAACTGGGCGACCTCGCCCCAGCCCACCACGCACAGGGCCACTACGAAGACCCACATACCCTGCTGGATGCCGATGGCCTGGATCAGGATCATGGCGAACAGGGTGACCGGAAAGGCGGCCCACACTCCCACCGCTCCGGTCACCAGGCGGTCGAACCAGCCCCCGCGCCACCACCCCGCCAGCACTCCCAGGATGACGCCAGCCAGCACGCGG
>DATKWP010000553.1:0-4952 GCA_035529535.1 Anaerolineae bacterium
GGGCAAGGTCTATGCCAGCGTGAGCGAACCTGCCGAAGGATATGCGGTAGCGCGCATTGACCTGGACGAGGTGCGGCAGTACCGGGAGGAGACGCAGATCCTGCAGTGCCGCCAGCCGCTGGTGTACCGCTCCATCGTCAAGAAGTACTGATCAGGGCAACGAGCACACGTAGGGCTGACCCTCGCCGAGCACCTGCTGCACGATTGGCATCCACTCGCTGATCGGGATGCTCTGGGGGCACAGTTCCTCGCACTGGCGGCACTGGATGCACTGGCTGGCCCGTTCGTTCTCAGGCATCCACGTGGTATAGGCGTGGCGCGCAGGAGCGGCCTTGTCGTACATCGCACCCTCGTTGTAGGTCTCAAAGTTGCGCGGGATGTTGACGCCGTTCGGGCATGGCATACAATAGCCGCATTTCGTGCAGGGGATCGGGCACAGCGCCCCGTACTTGCCGCGCACCTGGTCGAAAAGCGCCAGTTCTTCTGCGGTCAACGGGTCAACGCCGGCTCTGTCGGCGCTGGTGACGTTTTCCTGGACCTGCTCTATGGCGCTCATGCCGCTGAGCACGAGCGAGACCTCCGGCTGATTCCACAGCCACTGCAAGGCCCATTCGGCAGGGGAGCGTTGCCTGGTGGCGGTATCCCAGAGAGCCTGAATCGGCTGCGGAGGGTTCACCAGTTTTCCCCCCAGTAAAGGCTCCATGACCACGACTGCCAGCCCCTTGGACGCCGCGTACTTCAACCCTCGGGTGCCGGCCTGGTTTTCGACGTCCATGTAGTTGTACTGGATCTGGCAGAAGGTCCATTGATCGGATGCATCCACGATTTCCTGAAAAGCCTCGTACTTGTCGTGGAAGGAGAAACCCAGATACCGGATGCGTCCATCAGCGATGGCACCCTCAGCCCATTGGAGCACCCCCAGATCCTGCACCTTGTGCCAGGAACTCTGCTTGAGAGAGTGTAGGAGGTAGAAGTCAAGGTGAGCAGTTTGCAGCCGTTCTAGTTGCTCGTTGAGGTAGCGGTCAAAGTCCTCGGGTGCTTTGACGAGCCACGTGGGCAGTTTCGTCGCCAGCCTGACCTTTTCCCGGTAGCCGTCCTGGAGCGCCCGGCCGAGGAACCGTTCGCTGTTCCCGCCGTGGTATGGATACGCGGTGTCTACGTAGTTGAGGCCGTGATCAATGGCATAGCGCAGCATCCTGGTTGCTGCGGGTTCATCAATGTCCTCGTGTCGCCCTTTCGTCGGAAGCCGCATGCAGCCGAACCCCAACGCTGAAGCCCTCCAATCCAGTTTCCCAAACGTACGATATCGCATCTGCTTGTCTCCTCACTGAGTATCGAAACCCGCTGTTGTCCCCTTACATCGGTGATTGGCACGTCACTGATTATAACCCACCGGCGGCGCGCGCACAAATGCTCAGGAGCCGGCTTGTTCCTCTGCCAGTGCACGGCTTGCTGGGTGCTTGCCAGGGCAATCCGGTGTATAATGTCCATTACCCGGGTGCCAAGGGAGGGGGCAAAGCGTACGAGGGCCTGGCCTGATCCAGCAAATCCTATGAGTAATAGGATGCACAAAGGAGGGACTGAGCATGTTCGGTTGGGCAGAGTTGAGCGGCTACAATCTGGGCGGACGAGTCTCAGTGGTGTCGTGGCTGGGAGATATCGCGGAAACGGGTGCAGCGGTGATCGTCAACTCCATCGGCAGCCGCGCCAGTTTCCGCAATGCCATCGCCCAGTCTATCTTGAAGGCGGCTGGTCCAGAGATCCAGGCGGAGGTGCGGCGCTACGTGCTGATCCAGCCGGGCAGCGTCGTCGTCACCCACGCCGGCCATATGGCTGGTACCCGGTACCTGTTCCACACGGTGGTGACCAGGGGAAAGACGAAATACCGGGCCGACTCTGATCTGATCGTACGTGCAACGACGCGCTGCGTGTTGCTGGCCGATCTGCTCGACCAGCCCTCGATCGCACTCCCCGCCTTCGGTACTGGCCTCGGGCGTGCCCGGCCAGAAGAAGTCGTGGAGCAAATGATCAATGCGCTGGCTGACATCTTTCCCCGCTGTAAGAACCTGGACAAGGTCGTCTTTGCCACGACCAACAAGCGGACGGTGGCCCTCTTTAACTTCCGCGTGTTGGCTGTTCAGGCGCTGATCCGGCGCGAGCAGGAGTTGAAGAGCGCCCTGGCGGACTTTCCCCCATCCTTGTACGGCCTGGTGGGCAGCCTCTTGCAGCAACTGCAAGACGCCCGGCACGCGGGCACCAATTCCCAGGCACTCCTCCAACAGGCTGAGGGCATCATCAGTCTCGGGTCAGACCTGCGCCAGCGTCTACCGGAGCAGACGGGCCGTGGGCCTGAGGCCATTCAACTGATCATCAATACCGGCAACAGTATCGTCCAAAACGTGACACAGATCGTCGGCGCGGTGCATGCACCTGTGCTCTCAGGCACTTTCGAGGGGCCTGTTGTTGTGGGCGGCGCACAGGAGGACAGTCAATGAGCGACCTCGATGTACTCATCCGCTTTACGCAGGGCCATGCTCTCGTCGTCGGTGCTGGCGGCGACTTGCCCAACACCGTGAATGACGCCATGGGAGTTGCCCGTATCCTCAAGGATCCCGAGCGCTGCGCCTACCCGCCCGACCAGGTGCATTTGTTCACCGCCGAGAGGGCCACGCGTGCCGCTGTTCTCTCTGCCTTCGATACCCTGGCCCAATCCACCGATCCCCAGTCTACCATTCTGGTCTACTTCTCCGGCCACGGCTACCGGGTCACTTCTCCCACCGGGGAGTTCTACTACCTGCTGCCCTACGGCTACGACTTGGACCGGCTCTATCGGACCGCCGTCGGCGGGGCCGAGTTCGCCGACCGGCTGCGGGCGCTTCCGGCTCGAAAGTTGCTGGTGCTGCTCGACTGTTGCCATGCGGGCGGGGTGGGGGAGGCCAAAGCACCGGGGCTACAGTTGTTGAAGGCTCCCCTGCCGCCGGAGGCTCGCGCGCTCCTGGCCGAGGGGGGCGGCCGGGTGCTCATCGCCTCGTCTCGGGAGGACGAGGTGTCGTTGGCCGGGAAGCCCTACAGCGCCTTCACCCGGGCCTTGATCGAGGCGCTGTGCGGGGCCGGCGTGGCGAAGCAGGATGGCTACGTGCGGGTGGCTGACCTGGCGATGTATGCCCGCGAGGTCGTTCCCCGGCGAACGCAGGAGAGGCAGCATCCCATCCTCCACTTCGAGCACGCCGACAACTTTGCGCTGGCCTATTACGCTGGCGGGGACGTTCGGCCAAAGGGGTTGCCTTTCGCCGCTGAACCCCAGGTTGAGCCAGAGCCGAGGACCTCGACGGTCTTTTACCAGCGGGGCCAGGTCGTGCACGGTTCGCAGACCAACATCGTGGGCGACGTGCACGGGCCGGTGCTGTCCGGCACGTTTCAAGGACCGGTCACCATTGCGTCCCGTCCATCCACCGACGAAACGCTCGACCTGGAGCCCTCACCTGAGGCGACCCGGCTCCACCGGATCCTCAAGACCCGCCTGGACCTGGAGGAGTTGCGCACGCTCTGTTTTGACCTCGGAGTGAACTATGACGACCTGGGCGGGGAAGGGCTGAGCGGCAAAGCCCGCCAGTTAGTGTTGCGCCTGCAAAAGCAGGACGGCCTTCACCTGCTGCTAGAATGGCTGCGCCGGGAACGGCCGGACGTCGGTGTGTGAGGTGGGTATGGACGGACACGAGACGTACTTGCGTCAGCGTCTCGGCACCCCCGACGATGCCAGGCGGGTGATTGTCTTCGCCGAGTCCAGCCACTGGGACCCGAACTGGCTGTACACGTCTGAGGAGTACTTTCGCCGGTTCGTCCGCCGCAACCTCGACCGCGCCATCGAAGAGTTGCAGCGCGACCCGCGTCGAGTCTATTCGGTCGAGTGCATCTTCTTCCTGCGCATGTACTGGGAGCGGCGGCCGGAGCAGCGCGATGCGGTTCGAGCGCTCGTCAACCAGGGCCGCCTGCGCCTGACCAACAGCGGGGTCACGACCGCCGACACGCTGCTACCCGACATCGAACCGATTCTGCGCGACTTTCTCATCGGGCAGGAGTGGCTGCGTGCTAACGGCATGAGCCAGGAGCCACAGGTGGCCTATTTTGCCGATAGTTTCGGCTGCTCACCGGCTCTGCCGTCCCTGTTGAGGGCCGCTGGCTTCAACAAGGCGGCGGTCACCCGCATTGACGGCATGTTCTTCCCCGGCTGCGACTACGAGCCGCAGGCGCGATTTCCGCGGCCTGGCTCGAGCGCTGCTTTGTTGATGAACCAGGAGCGTACACTTGACTTCGTCTGGCGTGGCCCGGATGGCGCTGAGGTGTTGTGCCACTGGAACGCGTACACCTATGGACAGGGCGATCTCCTGGCGTACCGGGGGATCACCCGCGTGTATCTGTTCCCGGTCGCTATCCCCGACCGCTCCGACCGTCTCGTGGCGCGCCGCATCGAACGGTTCGTCGCCCAACTTGCTCCGTACGGCCGCATGCCGTACCTGTTCTGCCCCATCGGCTTCGACTTCGTGGAACCGATCCCTGACCTTCTGGTGCTCTTGGACCGATACAACCGTGTCCACTACCCTACAACCGGCATATGGGCCGTGAATGCGGGGTTGGACGATTACCTGGCCATGGTGGAGTGCTACCGTGAGCGGCTGCCCGTGCTGGAACTCGATCCGAACCCGTACTGGACCGGCTTCTACACGTCCCGCCCGGCGCTGAAGAAGCGCTGCCACGAACTCGTGGATCTGTTGCTGCTGGCGGAGCGGCTGGCGCTGTTGCCTGGGAACCGAGGTGCCGAAGGATCTATTGCCCGGGAACTGGAAGATGCCTGGTGGCACGCGGTCGTCGCCAACCATCACGACTTTATCACCGGCACCTCGCCGGACCGTGTGGTCGAAGCGGAGCAGCGGCCGTGGCTCGAGCGGGCCGCG
>DATKWP010000554.1:0-4145 GCA_035529535.1 Anaerolineae bacterium
CGTGGCGGTCTACGCCAGCCCCATGCGCCGTGCGATGCAGACTGCCGAGGCCGTTGCGCGCGCCCACGGGCTGGTCGCCCATCCATTGGAGGGGCTGCTGGACGTTGACTTTGGGCAGTGGCAGGGGCTGTCGCCCGAGGAGGTGTCGCAGCGCTACCCCGACCTTTATCGGGCCTGGGTGGAGGCCCCTCACACCGTCCATTTCCCCGGTGGGGAGAGCCTCGACGACGTGCGGACGCGGATTATGGCCGGCCTGGGCGAGGCGGTCGCCCGTCACCCAGGACAGGCGGTCGCGCTGGTCTCCCACACCGTCGCCAACCGGGTGCTCTTGTGCGCCATTCTGGGGCTGGGCAACGATCACTTCTGGCGGCTGGGACAGGACACCTGCGCAGTGAACGTCTTCGACGTGGAGGAGGACGGCACGTTCACCCTCCTGCTGCTGAACGATACGTGCCACCTGCAGGGGCTCGCTGAATAGCCTCAGGAGGCCACACGATGCCTGCCAATCGAGATTTATTGCGCCAACTCTCAAAGGATGAGTTGATTGATCTGCTGGAGGATGCCGCCAGGAACTGGCTGGCGCACGATGGGCTGTGGTTTCTGGCGGTCGAAGAGCAGTGCGATATGGAGACGGCCATCGAACTGGACCGGCGCGCCTGGGAGCAGTTCACCGTCATCGAGGCCAAACGCATCATGAGCCGGCTGGGGATGGAGCCGGGCGGCGGCCTCCCCGCGCTCAAGCGTGCCCTGCAATACCGCCTCTACGCCTACATCAACGTGCAGGAGACGCTCGACCTTAGCGGCCTGGCCGCCAGTGGCCTGGCCGCCGACGAGCGCACCATCGTCTTTCGGATGAACGACTGTCGCGTGCAGTCCGCGCGCAAGCGCAAAGGACTGCCCGATTTCCCCTGCAAGCCGGTGGGGCTGGTAGAATACGAGTACTTTGCCCGCACGATAGATCCCCGCATCCGCACCCGCTGCATCGCCTGCCCGCCCGACCCGCATCCCGAGGAGTACTGGTGTGCGTGGGAGTTTACGCTCGTGGATGAGTGATGGACGCACGGCAACGCTTTCTGGAGACGATGCAATACGGCGCGCCAGACCACGTGCCCTACGTGGATGAGGACGTCCGCGAAGAGACGCTGGCCCGTTGGTACCGGGAGGGCTTTCCTCACGGCCGGACGGTGGCCGAGGTGTTCGACCTCGACTGCTGGGAGGTCTTTGGTGCACGGGAGGAGGTCGCGCTCGATCTCTACCCACACCCGGACTTTACCGGTCGCCTCCAGGGGCGGGCCGACGTCGAGCGCTGGAAGCGGGCACACGATCCGGCGCGGCCGCGCCGCTACCCGCGCGGCTGGTCTCGCCACGTTCAACGCTGGGCCAAGCGCACTCATCCTTTGGGGATGCGGGTCTGCCGGGGCTTTCTCCTCTCGCTCATGGTCGGGGCCTGGGAGAGCCTGACCGACCTGCTGTACATGATTTACGACGCGCCGGACCTGGTGGCCGGGATGACCGGTTTTCTGGCCGATTTCCTGGTCGAGGTGCTCACCCCTGCCCTGGAGGCGGTGCAGTTCGACTACGCCCTGTTCGACGAGCCGATCGCCTCGAACACGGCGCCGGTCGTCGGCCCCGACCTCTTCGGTCGCTTCATGCAGCCCCTTTACCGGCGGCTGTGCGACCTGCTCGAGGCCCACGGCGTAGGGGTGCGCATCCTCGACAGCCATGGCCAGGTGCGGGAACTCATTCCGGTCGTGCTGGAGGCCGGCATCAACACGCTGTGGATCGGCAATACCGGCCCGGCGGGCCTGGACTACGTGGCGCTGCGGCGGGAGTACGGGCGCGACCTGCGGCTCATCGGCGGAATTGACGTGCGGGTGTTGGAGGCGGACCCGGCCGCGATCGAGGCGGAGATCATGCGGGTCGTGCCGCCGCTCCTGGAGCAAGGCGGAACCGTGCCGATGGTGGACGGGCGGGTGCGCGAGTACGTGCCCTACGGGAACTACCGGGCATATCGAGAGTTGATCCGCCGGCTGGCGGAGCGAGGATAGACATGAGTGGACTAGCCCCCGGGGACGGGGGCCAGAGCAGAGTCAGTGGGCTACCCCCGGCGACGGGGGCCAGAGCAATTAGAGCACCGGAATCATATCAGGGCGGGTGGTCCGATGTCCCGATGTCCCGATGTACCCATCGGCCCCCATCGGCCCCCATCGGCGTACACCCGAAAGGAGAACCATCAGCATGGGAAATACAGGTACAAAACAGACCATTATTGGGCCGGCGCTGCCCAACATTCCATGGGAAGACAAGCCGGCCGACTGCCACGACGTGGTGTGGCGTTCGAGCCGCAACCCCATCATTCCGCGCGACCTGATCCCCAGTTCGAACAGCATCTTTAACAGTGCCGTCGTGCCGTTCGAGGGCGCTTATGCGGGGGTCTTTCGCTGCGACGACCGGCGGCGCTTCATGCAACTTCACAGCGGGAAGAGCCAGGACGGGGTGCGCTGGGAGATCCAGAACGAGCGCATCCATTGGATCTGCGACGACCCCGACGTCGGACAATGGGTATATGGGTACGACCCACGGGTATGCTGGATCGAGGACCGCTACATCGTCACGTGGTGCAACTGCTACCACGGGCCGACCATCGGCGTGGGGTATACCTACGATTTCGAGAAATTCTACCAGTTGGAGAATGCCTTCCTGCCCTACAACCGGAACGGCGTCATGTTCCCCAGGAAGATCAACGGCAAGTTCGCCCTGCTGAGCCGCCCCAGCGACCGGGGACATACGCCGTGGGGGGACATGTTCTACAGCGAAAGCCCCGACCTGTGCCACTGGGGGCATCATCGCTTCGTGATGGGCGCGAAAGATGGCTGGCAGAGCACCAAGGTCGGCGCCGGCCCCATCCCGATCGAGACGACGGAGGGGTGGTTGCTCATTTATCACGGCGTGCTGACCTCGTGCAACGGGTTCGTGTACAGCGCTGGTGCCGCCTTGTTGGACATGGACCAGCCGTGGAAGGTGATGTACCGGACCGCGCCGTACATCATCTCACCGCAGAAATTGTACGAGTGCGTCGGCGACGTGCCGAACGTGGTCTTCCCCGGTGCGGCGCTGTGCGATGGACCCACCGGGCGCATCGCCATATATTACGGTGCGGCGGACACTGTCACCTGCCTGGCGTACACGCAGGTGGATGAACTGATCGAGTTCGTCAAGGCGAACTCGGCAGTCTGAGAGGAAAAAGCAGACATGAGACCTGACGACCGATCACTCAATGGGATGGCCACCTCTGCTCGTAGCCCCCGTCCCGGGGGCGCCATTTGTGATTCCACGTCCGTGTGGCAGGACTTTTCCCGGCCCATCGAAGAGCGCGTAGAGGACCTGGTCTCCAGGCTGACGCTGGAGGAGAAGGTCTTCCAGATGGTGTACGACGCACCGGCGATCGAGCGGCTGGGCATCCCCGCCTACAATTGGTGGAACGAATGCCTGCACGGGGTGGGACGGGCAGGAGTGGCCACCGTCTTCCCGCAGGCCATCGGCCTGGCCGCCACCATGAACCGCGACCTGGTGCACCGCGTCGCGGTGGCCATCTCGGACGAAGCACGCGCCAAGCACCACGAAGCGGTCCGGCAAGGGGTGCGCGACATCTACACGGGCCTGACCTTCTGGTCGCCGAACGTCAACATCTTCCGCGATCCCCGCTGGGGGCGGGGCCAGGAGACCTACGGCGAGGACCCCTATCTCACGGCCCGGCTGGGCGTGGCCTTCGTGAAAGGGCTGCAGGGAGACGACGTGGGCCAGAGCCAGCCCGGGGGTGCTCCGGCCCCCGTCCCCGGGGGCCAGCCCGGCCCCTATTATCTCAAACTCGTGGCGACGCCCAAGCATTACGCCGTGCACAGCGGGCCGGAGCCAGCCCGCCACCACTTTGACGCGCAGGCGGACGAGCGGGACCTGCGGGAGACGTATCTGCCCGCCTTCGAGGCCTGCGTGAAGGAAGGTCGGGCCGTCTCGGTGATGGGGGCCTACAACCGCACCAACGGCGAGCCTTGCTGCGCCAGCCCAACCTTGCTGGAGCGCATCCTGCGCCAGGAGTGGGGATTTGATGGCTACGTGGTCTCCGACTGCGGCGCCATCCGCGACAT
>DATKWP010000555.1:0-4093 GCA_035529535.1 Anaerolineae bacterium
AGGGATGTTGCCGACGGCGTCACCTGCTAGCGAGGCTGAGCGTGAGGTTCCCCCTGCGCCAGCGCCGACACCCAGCCCGCCTCCGCCGGGAGAAGTCGCTGCCCAAGCCCCCACCGCCAGCCCGGCTTTGGCGATGGAAGCCACACCGGTTCCAGCCATGCCGATGGAGGCTACGCCGGCCCCCACTGCTGCCGCAGCAGCGACGGCCGCGCAGGAGGCAGAAATGCGCGACGTGGGACCTACCCCGGGTGAGGTTGCCCAAGTACCGCCCGTGGGAGGCGGAGAGGAAGCGTTGCGTGCCACGGAAGGGGTGCGCGGTGCGCCGGAGCACGAGGTGGCCGGACGCGCGGTGCTCTCACTGCCCCGCATCCTGGAAGTCGTCCTGGGGTTGGCCGCCGTGGGGCTGGCGCTGGCGACCGTGTGGGCCTGGCGTGCCCGCCGCCGGTAGGGGGAGGACCTGGTTTGTCGCGCGCCCTCGCCCTGAACTATTGCCCCAACTGCGGTCACGCGCTCGAGGACCGGGAGGCCTTTGGGCGCGTGCGGCGTTTCTGTCCGGCCTGTCAGGCCATCGTCTTCCGCGAACATAAGGTCGCGGCGGGCGTGCTGGTCGAGCACGAGGGCCGGGTGCTCCTGGTGCGCCGGCGCATGGACCCACGCCAGGGGCTATGGACCTTCCCCGCCGGCTTCGTCGAGTCCGACGAGGAGCCTGCCGCCGCGGCGGTGCGCGAGTGCCGGGAGGAGACCGGGCTGCAGGTCGAGGTCACGCAATTGCTGGACGTCATTGCCGGGCGGGAACACGAACGAGGGGCTGACATTGTCGTCGTCTACTGCGCCCGCTGGGTGGGCGGCGAACTGCAAGCCGCCGACGACGTGGACCAGGTGGCCTTTTTCCTGCCTGGCGCACTGCCGCCCTTAGCCTTCCAGGCCACTCAGATCGCCCTGGCCAAGTGGCGTAATGCCCAGGCGTGCCACGTCTAGGTCGGTCGGGACGTCGGCAGCGCGAAACCGGCAGCCATTGAATTGGATGTCGCGTCCCAGCGACTTGTGCGCGCCGTTGGCCAGCACGTACAGCAGGTTGGTGCCGCCGGGAAAGGAGACGTTCATCAGGTCGGCCCGGCCGCGCAGATGGATGCCGCTGAAATCCGCCCAGCCGTTGAAGATGGTGTTGTGGACAACCACCCGGCCATCGCTCTGGATCCCTCGACCCTCAAAGTCCCCTCCGAAGATACAGGCTTCGATCAGCAAACTGGAATAAAAATAGGCCTGCTTGAAATGGGCCGTGGAGACCGTGCAATCTACCAACTCGACCATTTCGTAGCACGTGCGCCCCTCCAGATCGAGCCCATCCAGAATGCAGTGGCGCAGGACGACGGGCTGGTAGATGCCGCGCATGTCTTCGCCGCATAGCCAGCGACTCACGACCAGCGGGTCGAGGTCCAGTAAACCCGTGACCCGTGTGTCCTGAATGGATTCGCCGATGCTGAGATACTGAAGTACCTGCATAGGCGACGTAACTCTCAACATGGCCGCCGATAACATCAAAGCCCTGGTTCCCCACCCTTACCTGCCCCAGTGGCCCAATACTGGCTTGACCGGGCCTGGTTTGGCCCAATAACTCAGTATACAGCAGGGTGTGATGTCGTTGCGTTTCAATTTGGTTACGGAAACGTGACCGGGTCTGCGGTGACACCGGTTGAGCGTCCTCGCCCAATTGGCCCGCAACCTCATCGTATCACATTTCTGTTCATATCGAGTTAAGGAAAGGTGAGAGTTGGACTAGAATATCGCGGGTGAGTGCGGGTGAGTGCGGGTGAGTGCGGGTGAGTACACCCGACACCCGTTCCAGGCTTGCGGGTGGCCTTGCCTCCCATCCACACCTGTACTATAATGCACGCATCATACCCAACCGTGGAGGAAACCCATTGGCGGAGCCCCAATCTGAAACCCCACAGACTGAGCTGTTCCCTGAAACCGAGGTAGAACGCCACCGTCCCCCGGCCGGCGAAGGGGTCTCGCTGGCCCGTGCGTTTGGCGGCCAGTCGCTGCTGCGCGAACTGCTGGAGACCATACTCTTAACCGTCATCATCTTCGTGGTCCTGAACACTGTCACGGGACGTTTCCAGGTGCGTGGCTCCAGCATGGAGCCGACGTTGCGCGATGGACAATATCTGGTCATCAGCAAGGCGAGCTACTGGATTCATCCACCGGCGCGGGGGGATATCATCGTGTTCGAGCCGCCCAATCATCCTGCCGATGACTATATCAAGCGCATCGTAGGGTTGCCGGGAGAGCAGGTGGAGATCCGGGATGGGGTGGTCTGGGTGAATGGTGCGCCGCTCATGGAGCCTTACATCGGCAACTCCGGGTCTTATTCCGGCGCGTGGAACCTGGGAGAGGGGGAATACTTTGTCCTGGGGGACAACCGCAACAACTCCAGCGATTCGCACAACTGGGGCGTGCTCCCGGAGAAGAACATCATCGGGAAGGCCTGGCTCTGTTATTGGCCGCCGGACGCGTGGGGCCTGGTGGCCCATTATACCTTCCCAGATAGTGAGACTTAGGAGAAAACAATGAACCGGACATTCGCTACATTCGTTACGGCGGTCACCGTGTTGGCGGCCGTCAGTTGTTGCTGCTGTGGTAGTGGGTTCGATTGGGACAAGTTCGTCCAAATCACGCCCTTGTCACCGGTGAAGGAGGAGACACCTGTTCCGCAAGTGACCCCCATCATCACCCGCGAGCCTGCTGGTGAACTGGGGACCGAGACGGAAAAGTTGCTGGAGACGACCGACGTGCCCGAGCGTGACCTGCACGACCTGGCGATCCGCCTGCGCGGCCTGCCGGCCGACACTCCGCGCACGATCAATCCAGCAGGCTCCCCCGACTATGTGCTGGGTACCCGGCGCTTGTTTCACGCCTCCAACGTAGACACCGACGAGCAGTTCGACGTGTACGCTACGCTCGAGTACAAGACCGACCACGTGTATATGTGGGTTGAAGAAGGGGAGCGCGTGGACCTGGACGAACTCGAGGCGGCCGCCGACCTGTTCGAGGAGCGCACCTACTCCACCAACCGTGCCTTCTTTGGCTCAGAGTGGACCCCGGGCGTGGACAACGATCCTCACCTTTCGGTCCTCCACGCCACCAACCTGGGCGATTCCGTAGCGGGCTATTATTCCAGCGCCGACGAGTTCGTCTCCGTGGTGCGGGACGATTCCAACGAGATGGAGATGTTTTACATCAACAGCGAAAACGTGACCATCAACGACGACTTTTACAACGGCGTGTTGGCCCACGAGTTCCAGCACATGATCCATTGGCACAACGACCGCAACGAGGAGACCTGGCTGAACGAGGGTTTCGCCGAGTTGGCGATGGAACTGAATGGCTACGATACTGGCGGCTCCGACTGGGAGTTCGCTAGCGAACCGGACACGCAGCTCAATTCCTGGCCCGAGGGGCCGGGGGCGGCGGGGGCCAACTATGGTGCCGGTTACCTCTTCACGTCCTACTTCCTCGACCGCTTCGGTTCGGAGGCCACTCAGGCGCTGGTCGCCCACCAAGAGAACGGTTTCGCCAGCGTGGAGGCGGTGCTGGTGGAACTGGGGTCCAGGATGACGCACGTGGACTTGTTTGCCGATTGGGTCGTCGCCAACGTGCTGGACGCTCCGGACATCGGTGACGGGCGCTACGGCTACGAGGAGATTGACCCGGCCTCTTTCGACGTCGAAACCAACTATGCCGCGGGTGACTATCCTGTTTCTGGCAGCGACACCGTCCACCAGTACGGTACCGACTACGTCGAACTGCGCGGTGAGCAGCCCCTGACGTTGCGTTTCACCGGCTCCACCCAGATCGGCCTGGTGGACACGACCGCCCACAGCGGGCGTTACGTCTGGTGGTCGAACCGCGGCGACGATTCGGACATGATGCTCACGCGGGCCTTCGACCTCTCGGGCGTCAGCGCGGCGACGCTGGAGTTCTGGACCTGGTACGACCTGGAGGAGGACTGGGACTATGCCTACGTGGAGGTCAGCGCCGATGACGGGGAGACCTGGACGATCCTCACCACCCCCTCCGGCACCGGCACCAA
>DATKWP010000556.1:0-5227 GCA_035529535.1 Anaerolineae bacterium
GAGGCGGAACGGGGCATCCTCATCTGCGGCACCGGGATCGGCATGAGCATCGCCGCCAACAAGGTGCGGGGTGCGCGCGCCGCCGTGTGCACCGACTGCTACATGGCCCGCATGGCGCGCCAGCACAACGACGCACGCATCCTCTGCCTGGGGGGGCGCGTGCTTGGACTCGGATCGGCCCTCGACGTCGTGGAGGTCTTCCTCCGCACCGACTTCGTCGGCGGCCGCCACGCGCAGCGCGTGGACAAGATCAGCGCATTGGAGCGAAAGGAGTGACACTATGCGTAAGGGATCAATCATCGGGGCTCTCTTTCTCATCGTGCTGGGTGCTTACCTGCTGCTAGGGGAAATGGGCATCGCTATCCCCAGTGGGGACGTCATCTGGCCAGTGTTCGTCTTTGCCGGCGGGTTGGCTTTCCTGGCCAACTACCTTCTCGGCGGGCGGCGTGACCCCGGGCACGTCTTCCTGGGCGTGGCCGCCATGCTCGTCGGGATCGTGTTCTTCTTCGTCACGTTTGGCCCGCTGGAATACGGTGACCTGCGCACCTGGTGGCCGGTGTTCGTCCTTATCGGCGGAGTCGCCTTCTTGTGCCAATGGATCGCCGCGGGCTTTCGCGACTGGGGCGCGCTCTTCCTGGGGTTGGTGGCGCTGGTGGTCGGCGGAGTGGGGCTGGCCATCACGCTGCAGTGGCTGGGACCGCAGACCGCCCAACTCCTGCCCCAGTTGTGGCCGCTCCTGGTGGTCCTGGTGGGGCTGATGCTACTCCTGCGCGGCTTGTTCGGCAAGCGCTCGTAGCACATGCTGATCGGCATTGACGCCAGCCGCGCCTGGGTCCCCGCGCCGACCGGCACCGAGTTGTACTCCCGGCGGCTCATCCAGGCGCTGCTGGCGCTCGCCAGCCCCCATCACTTCCGGCTCTACGTGCGCAGTGCGCCTTCCGCCGGCCTGTTCCCATCCGTCAATCCTCCCAATCGGCCGGCCGGCCCGTTCCGATCCGCCAATCCTCCCAATCCGTGTCCTATCGCTGAACTGCGCATCATCCGTTGCCGTCGCCTGTGGACCCACCTGGGCCTCTCGTGGGAGATGGCGCGCCGCCCGCCGGACGTCCTGTTCGTCCCCGCCCACGTCCTGCCGCTCGTCCACCCGCGGGTGAGCCTGGTCACCATCCACGACCTGGGCTACCTGTACTTTCCGGAGGCGCACCCTTTTCACCAGCGCTGCTACCTTGACCTCTCCACCCGCTGGAGTGCGCGGGCCGCGGCCCACCTCCTGGCCGACTCGGCCGCCACGCGGGCCGACCTGGTGGCCCGCTACGGCGTCCCGGCGGACAAGGTCACGGTCGCCTGGCCCGGCCGCGACGAAACGCTCGTCCCGCTGCGCGACCCGGTGGCGATCGAGCAGGTCAAGGCGCGCTACGGCATCGCCGGCGACTACTTCCTCTACCTGGGCACCCTCCAGCCGCGCAAGAATTTGGCCCGCATCATTGCCGCCTTCGCCTCGCTACAGTCGCAGGCCGTGCTGGTCCTGGCCGGCAAGCGGGGCTGGCTGTACCAAGACCTGTTTGCCCAGGTGCGCCGCCTGGGCCTGGAGGGGCGCGTGCTCTTCCCCGGCTACGTCCCCGGCGAGGACAAGGCCGCCCTGTTGAGCGGGGCGCTGGCCTTCGTCTTTCCCTCGCTGTACGAGGGGTTCGGGCTGCCCGTGCTGGAGGCGCAGTCCTGCGGCTGCCCGGTGGTCGCCAGCACCACCTCCAGCCTGCCCGCAGTGGCGGGCGACGCGGCCCTGCTGGTGGACCCCGGCGACGTCGCCGCCATCGCCGTCGCCATGGGCCGCCTGGCCGCCGAGCCTGCCCTGCGCCAGGCCTTGGTCGAACGCGGCTTCGCCAACGTGCGCCGTTTCTCCTGGGCGGCCTGCGCGCGGACGGTCATGGACGTGCTTGAACAGTATGCCGCAGAGCGCCCCTCACCCCATCCCTCTCCCCGCAGGGGAGAGGGGGCGGGGGTGAGGGCGTCTCCCCCCTCGCCCTCCCAGGGAGAGGGGTCGGGGGTGAGGGTGGGTCTGTCCCACACTCGCAACCTATGGTATAATCTGCTCTGTCTATGGAAGAGAACCCTCACTCCGTGACTCCGTACCTGGCCTCGGGCGGCCTGCTCCGCCTGCAGGGCCGCTTGACCCACCCGCTCACCTGGCTGGGGCCCGTATGGGCCACCTGGTGTGGCGTCGTCGCCTCGGGCGGCTATGGCTGGCGGGGTGCTGACTGGCTGCGCCTGCTCCTGCTCATCCTGCTGGTGGATGGCGGCTGGGGCACGCTCTGGACGGCCCTGGCAACCACCGACTGGGCCGCCGCGATACGCCGCTGGCGCCCATGGCGCGCCGGCGCACCGCTGGCTGCGCTCCCCTATGCGCTGCCCGGTTCGCCCGGCGACCGGGCGTCCCGCTGGCTGGGGCAGGTGCGCGCCTGGTGGCGGGAGGCCTTCTGGCCCGCCTGCGGCGGATCGCTCTCGGCCATCGCCGTCGCCCTGCTCGTGACCGCCGTCCTGAGCGCATTGCTGGGGGTGCCGATCGTGCTCTTGAGTGCGGCGGCTCTGGCTGTCATGCAACTGGGTTCTGTATGGGAGGGCGGCCGGGGCACCGTCGCCCCCGGCTGGGACGCCGTCGTCGCCGTGGCGCTGCCGTGGCTGGCCGGGCACGCCGCCTGCGGGTCACTGGCGTGGCCATCGGCGCTGCTCGGCCTGGCATTCGCGCTGGCCTGGGGGGCGGCCTGGCAGGCCGCCGTGCGCTGGAAACGCGCGCTGGGGCTCGGCGCCCAGTTCCTGGCCGCCGCCCTCCTCGTCGCGCTCCGCCATCCCCTGGCGGCGGGAACCCTCCTCTTATTGCTCGTCCCGCAACTGGCCTTCGCCCCGTGGCTGGAGCGCGGCCAGCCTGCCCCCTGGTACGTGCGCTACACCCGGCCCTGGTTGATGGCGGCCATGCTCGTCGCTGCCTGGGCGCTGTGAGCCATGGACTGGATCGCGCTGCTCCTGGGGCTCCTGGCCCTCCTCCTCCTGGCCCTGTTCCTCTACTGGCAACTGGTGATTGCCGAAGGCGCCTACCTGGGATCGCGGGTCGTCGTCCTGCTCTACGACTGGTCCGCCCACGTCTATGAGCGCATCAAGCAGTACGACGTCGGCGACGAACAGTGGTTCCTGGGCCTGCCCTTGGGCCGCGCGCTGGAGTTGATCCCCGCTCCCCTGGTGCTCGACGTGGCCACCGGCACCGGCCGCCTGCCCCGGGCGCTCTTACGGCAGCCCGCCTTCGATGGGCGCGTGATCGGGCTCGACCTCTCCCGCCGCATGCTGCGCCATGCGGTGCACCTGACGGCGCAGTTCGCCGGCCGGTTGACCTACCTCTGGCAAGATGCAGCACGGCTGCCCTTCGATGACGACACGTTCGACGCCGTGACCTGCCTGGAGGCGCTGGAATTTGTGCCCGACCCGCGCGCGGTGCTGGCGGAGCTGGTGCGCGTCCTGCGGCCCGGCGGCGTGCTGGTGGTGACCAATCGCATTGGCCGCGATGCCAGGTTCCTGCCGGGGCGGACCTTCCCCCGCGCTCAGTTCGAGCACGTGTTGCGCGAGTTGCCCCTGGAAGAGGCCAAGGTCCGGCCGTGGCAGGTGGATTACGACCTGGCGTGGGCGGTCAAGGCTGGGGAGCCACACGGCGGCGGCGTGCGGCCGCTGCTGGAGATCATGCGCTGCCCCGCCTGTGAGGGGCGCTTGGCCCGCCAGGCGCGCGCCTTTCGCTGTACAAACTGCGCCCGCACCTACCCGGTGGCCGGCGACGGCGTGATCGAGATGGCAGGCTCGATCCAGTATACGCCGCCACAGAGGTAGTACTTCCGCTGCGCCACTACCCCGCCTGTGTCCTGCTTGCTCACAGTTCGAACAGGTCTCGGAGCCTGGCGTTGACCTCCGCCTGCCAAGGGGGCGAAAGCCTGCCCAACTCGCGCCGGATGATCGCGGTCGTGACCGTCATCAGTCGGTGCAAACGCAGCGTGGATGAGACTCGCAACCCGGTCTCCGGAAAATCGGGCGCGCTGGCATCCAGCACAATATCCGTTCTCTCCGGCGATGTGGGGACTTGGCTGGTGATGAACGCCAGTACGACGTGATGGCGTGCGCTCAGGGGATTGGTCAGGCAGACAGCGGGACGCACCTTGGTCGTCGAAAGGTCGTCGAAGGGGAAAGGCACGAGGACGATCTTACCTTTCGTTGGTGCTCCCATCGTCGAAGGGTCTCCCGTCCGCCAGGGTGTAGATATCTTCCGCGGGTTCCTTGAGGAAAGAGAAAGCCGGGTTGGTTGCCGCCGCGTATAGCCACTCCTCCTCGTCAATCTCTGCGGTATCTTCCTCAAGCAGGAGGATGACGCGCACGCGGCCTAGGCCGAAGACCGGCAGCGGCGCATCCAGTCGCAGCTGATTTCCTTCGATCACGCCTGTCGTTTCAATCGCGCGCACCGATGTGGCCATTGCCACATCACCCCCTTGCATAACTGGCTGTTTGGTCTGGCGAGGAGATTATACACCAGGACACAATTCCAGGCAACACATCAATGGGCCATCTGCCTTAGGACCTTGGGCGGCAGTGGGTCTCCGTGCTCCAGGCAGGACTCCATCAGTTTGCGCGCCACGTCCTGGGCGATTTCCATCGTCTCGGCTACCGTGCGCCCCTGGGCGATCAGCCCCTGCAGGTCTTCACTGGTTGCCAGGTAACCGCCTTCTTCTAACGGCTCGATCTGGATATTGAGCAGAATCTCACTCATAGGCACATACCACCTCATCGCATAACTGACCACCTGGTCTGCCAGGAGAATTATACGCCAGGAGGCGATTTCAGACAACACGCCCATAAAGTGACTCAGGTACTTGACGTCTTTCCATTCCTGTGGTATACTTGTATAAGTAACTTAGGGATATGAATGTGAGGGTATGACACGATGACGGGGGAATTAGACCAGATACGCAAAGGGACGACGACGGTGGCCATCCTCAAACTGCTGGCCGACGAGGCGGAGCCGCTGCACGGCTACGAGATCATCCGCCGGTTGGAGAACCGCAGCCAGGGCTACTTTGCCTTCAAAGAGGGGCTCATTTATCCCACCCTGCACCGCCTGGAGCAGGAGGGGTTGCTGGAGAGCCGCTGGCTCGGCGAGTCCGGCACCCGGCGGCGCAAGGTGTACACCGTCACCGAGCAG
>DATKWP010000557.1:0-5479 GCA_035529535.1 Anaerolineae bacterium
CGGGAGTTGTTCGCCGGCCAGCATGTCCACGATGCGGCGAGCGCCCAGGGGGGTGCGCAGTACGACGCGGCCGGGGTGCTCGGCCGTCACGTGGCCGATGACGGCGGCCTCCCGGCCATACTCGTGGGCACGCATGCGCGCCAGGACCGCGTCGGCCGCTTCGGGGGCGATAAAGGCCACCAACTTGCCCTCGTTGGCGACGTAGAGTGGGTCGAGGCCCAGCAATTCGCAAGCCGCCCGCACCGCGTCCCGCACGGGGATGGCGCGCTCCTCGATCTCGATCCCTACCCCCGCCTGGCCGGCGACCTCGTTGAGGACCGTGGCCAGGCCGCCGCGCGTGGGGTCGCGCAGGCAGTGGAGTAAGCCGCCTGGCGCAGCAGTGACCCTACCCCCGCCGGGGGCGGGGGCTTCGGTTTCGGGCAAGCCCTCCGCGCAGTGGAGCCTGCCCTGAGCCTGTCGAAGGGGGGTCTGTGGCTGCCCGCCCAGGCCCAGCACGTCGAACATGGCCCCTACCAGCCTGTGCAGCGGGGCGCAGTCGCTCACCAGGGGGGAATCGAAGCGCAGCCCCTCCCGCTGGCTCATGATCGTCATGCCGTGATCGCCGATGGTGCCGCTGAGGATGACGACGTCGCCGGGCCGGACCCGCTCCGCCGCGATTTCTACGCCCGCAGGCACGATGCCGATGCCCGCCGTGTTGATGAACAGCCGGTCGGCCTTGCCACGGTCCACGACCTTCGTGTCCCCGGTCACGATCGGCACGCCCACCGACCGGGCGGTCTCTGCCATGGAAGCGACCACCCGCTCCAGGTCGGCCAGCGGCAGCCCCTCTTCGAGGATAAAGCCCGCACTGAGGCACAGTGGCACGGCCCCACTCATACTTAAGTCGTTGACCGTGCCGCACACGGCCAATTTGCCAATGTCGCCGCCGGGGAAAAAGAGCGGGCTGACCACGTAGGAGTCGGTGGTGAAGGCGAGCTTCAGGTTCGAGGCCCCAGGTTGCAGGCCGGGCAGGCCCGCAACCGGGAACGGGAGGCCCGAGACTTCGAGCACCGCCGCATCGCCCAGTTGCGCCAGCAGCGGGTTGTTTAAGTATCTCAGGAACAGCCGCTCGACCAGTTCGTGGCTGAGGCGGCCGCCAGAGCCGTGGGCGAGCAGGATGCAATCAGACATCGGCCTCACCGTACTGGTACCACGCGGCGCAGGCTCCCTCGGCCGAGACCATGCAGGGGCCAATGGGATCGGCCGGGGTACAGAGGCGGCGAAACAGCGGGCAGTCCGGCGGCTCCACGGTGCCTCGCAGCACGTCGCCGCAGCGACAACCACGGGGTTCATAGGCCGGGCCAGGCTCCACGGGGAAGACGAGCGCGGCGTCGAAGCGGGCGTACTTCCGCCGCAACACCAACCCGCTGGCGGGTACGCGGCCCAGCCCGCGCCACTCTGCGTCGCTCACCTCGAACACACGGTCCATGATACCCAGCGCCGCGCGGTTG
This sequence comes from Anaerolineae bacterium, assembly GCA_035529535.1. Classification (GTDB taxonomy): domain Bacteria; phylum Chloroflexota; class Anaerolineae; order B4-G1; family B4-G1; genus DATKWP01. The sequence goes on from DATKWP010000557.1 coordinate 1,491, forward strand.
CCCTGCGGGCGAACGCTGCGGGAGTAGGCGTTGACCACCGCCGGCCGGCCGGTCTCGGCCATCTCTACCAGGGCGGCGATGGCCTGCAGGATGTCCAGCGGTTCGAAGCCGGCCACGGCGCATGGAATGGCGTAATCGCGCGGGAGGAACTCCCAGGCCGCACTGCCGATGACGGCCGTCACGTGGCCGGGGCCGATGATGCCTGCCAGCCGCCCCCCCCCTGCCCCCCCTATAGGGGGGGAATAGGGGGGGTGGGCGTCGAGGATGGCGCGGGTGGCGGGCGGGGTCAATTTGTGCAGCGAGAGGACGTAAAAGTTGGGCAGGCCCTCCGCCTCCGCCTGCAGCACCGAGGCCGCCACCGTCGGCGCGGTGGTCTCGAAGCCGACGCCCAGAAAGACCACCGCCCGGTCGGGATGGTCACGGGCGATCTGCAACGCATCCAGCGTGGAGTAGACGATGCGCACGTCGGCTCCGGCGGCCCTGGCCGCCTGCAAGGAACCGTGGCTCCCCGGCACCCTGAGCATGTCGCCGAAGGTGGCCAGGGTCACGCCGGGCAACCCGGCCAGGGCGATGGCGCGGTCCAGGTCGGCGCTGGCGGTGACACAGACGGGGCAGCCGGGGCCGGAGCGCAGTTGGACCGTGGGGGGGAGCAAGTGGCGCAGGCCGTGGCGGAAGATGGCGTGGGTGTGGCCGCCGCAGAACTCCATGAAGCGCACGGGCTGTTTGGAGCGCGCGCGGATACTCGCCAGTAGTTCATGCGCCAACTGTGGGTCGCGGAACTCGTCAATATACTTCATAACTCGTCGGTCTGGAACTCGGCCAGTTCCCGCAGCAAGCGCAGCGTCTCCTGCGCCTCTTGCTCGTCCACTATGCTGATGGCGAAGCCGGTGTGCACCAGCACGTAATCACCCACCTGCGCCTCAGGCGTGAGCATCAGGCTGATGGTACGGGCCACCCCGCCGACCTCGGCGCGGGCCATCAGCCCTTCGATAGACGTAATCAATGCCGGTATGGCCAGACACATACTTACTTACTCCCTTGTTCCACCGTGAAATGGGCGATCACCGCCTGCCCCAGCGAGATGCCCCCATCGTTGCAGGGTACCTGCCGGTGCAGTAGGACCTCCAGGCCCGCCGCTTCCAGGCGTGGCACGGCCAGCGCCAGCAGCAGCCGGTTCTGGAAGCAGCCGCCGCTCAGCGCCACCGTCCGCAATCCCGTCTCCTGAGCGATCCGCTCGCACACGGCCCCTATGATCTCCGCCACGGTGAGGTGGAAGCGATAGGCTATCTCCTCGACGGCAGTCCCACTCTGCCGGTCGGCGAGCAGCGCCTCGAACAGCGGGCGGAGGCGGATGACGAGGCGGTCGTGGCCGGATTCTACGTCAAATGGGTAGGTGGTGTCGGAGGATGGAGGATGGAGAATGGAGAATGGAGAATGGAGGTTGGAGGTTGCGATTTGCGATTTGCCATTTGCCATTTGCCATTGGGGGTTCAGAGCCGCCATTTCCAGTTCTATGGCTGCCTGGCCCTCGTAGGTGATGCGTTCACAGATGCCCAGCAGGGCGGAGACGGCGTCGAACAGGCGGCCGCCGGCCGAGGTCTGCGGGCAGTTGATGCGCTGGTCCACCTGCTGTTGGATGATGCGCAGTTCTTCCTCGCTCGCGCTGGCGATAAAGGAGGGTAGTTGGCCGGTGAGGGCGTAGAGGTAGCCGATGGCCAGGCGGTAGGGGTTGCGGATGGCCGCCTCGCCGCCGGGCATGGGCAGATATTCCAGGTGGGCGGCGCGCCGGAAGCCGTGGTAGCCGGCCACCAGGAACTCGCCACCCCAGATGTGGCCGTCGCCCGGGTGTACTCCACCCGCCCCGTACCCGGTCCCATCCCAGGCCACGCCGATGACGGGGCCGGCATCGGGGGGCCAGCCGTTGTCGGCCAGGCAACTGGCGACGTGGGCGTGGTGGTGCTGGACGGGGACTAGAAGTTGGAGGTTGGAAGTTGGAGGTTGGAGATTGGAGATTGGAGATTGGAGATTTGCTGATTTGCTGATTTGCTGATTTGCGATTTGCGATTTGGCATATCTCGTTGCCAGGTAGTCGGGGTGCAGGTCGTGGGCGATGATGGCGGGCTCGAGGCGGAAGAGGCGCTTGTATAGTTCGATCGTGGCCTCGAAATGCTCCAGGGTCTCCAGGTTCTCCATGTCGCCGATGTGCTGGCTGAGGAAGGCATATTCGTCCCGGGTGAGGCAGAAGGTGTTCTTGAGTTCCGCCCCGCAGGCCAGGATCGGTCCGACCCGGAACGGGAGTTTCACAGGGAAGGGGGCGTAGCCACGCGCGCGGCGGATGGGCTGAGGGAGAGCGGTTTGGAGTTGCGGGGCGGGACGTGAAACGTGAAACGTGAAACGTGAAACGTGGGGCACGAACCAGACGCTGTCGTCGTAGCGGGCGTAGATGTCGCGGTTGTGGAGCAGGAAAACGTCGGCCAGGTGGGCCAGGCGGCGCAGCGCTTCGGCGTTGTCGCGGGCGATGGGTTCCTCGGACAGGTTGCCGCTGGTCATGACTAGCGGCCGGCCCACGTCCCGCAGCAGCACGTGGTGCAGCGGGGTGTAGGGGAGCATGACGCCCAGGTAGTGGTTGCGCGGGGCGACCAACCGGCAGACGTCCGACTCCGGCTTCCATGGCAGCAGCACGATGGAGCATTGGGAGGAGGTCAACAGCCGCTCCTCTTCCTCCGAGACCCAGCAGTGCTGCTGCACCTGGTCGAGCGTGGCCATCATCACCGCCAATGGCTTGGCCGGGCGGCCCTTGCGCTCCCGCAACGTGCGCACGGCCGCCTCGCCGGTGGCGTCGCAGGCCAGGTGGAAACCGCCCAGCCCCTTGATGGCCAGGATTTTGCCCGCCAGGAGCAGGTCCCGCGCCTGCGCCAGTACGCCTGCATGGTCAGCGTGGGCCTCGTCCCCCCCCCCTACTCCCCCCCGATAGGGGGGGGGCGGGTGGCCTGCCGCGTCGGCCAGCCAGACGTGTGGCCCGCAGACCGGGCAGGCGTTGGGCTGGGCGTGAAAGCGCCGGTCGAGCGGGTCGTCGTACTCGGCCTGACACTGCGGGCACATGACGAAATCCCGCATGGTCGTCAGGGGACGATCGTAAGGAACGTCGGCGATGATGGTGAAGCGCGGTCCGCAGTTGGTACAGTTGGTGAAGGGGTAACGGTAGCGGCGGTCGGCCGGGTCCAGCAACTCGCGCAGGCAGTCGGGGCAGGTGGCGATGTCGGGGGAGATCAGTGGGTAGCGCCCCTCCGCGGCCACGCTGCGGCGGATCTCGAAGGTCGTGCCGCCAACCGGCGGTACGCCGGCCACCTCGATGCCCTCGATGCGCGCCAGCGGTGGGGCCTTGGCCTCCAGGTCACGTATGAACGTTTCCAGCGCGGCCGGCGGGCCTTCGACTTCGATCTCCACGCCACCGGAATGGTTGAGCACCCAGCCGGCCAGGCCACATTCGTGGGCCAGCCGGTAGACGAAGGGGCGGAAGCCCACCCCCTGCACGACGCCGCACACACTAATGGCTTTCCTCATCACTCCGACCGACACGTCTCCATCTACCACTTCAATTCCCGATTATAACTGCAAACCACCGGCAAGCCAACCTCCGCCGACTACCCTCGAATCGGGTATATGTGCCACGATAGTACTGACTGCCAATGATGAAAGTGTCCCAGGCGGCCGAGACCGTGCGCCTGGTGAACGTGCTCAGCGAGCACGTGGTCTAGTCCATCCAGCGGCTGTTGCTCGAGTAGGAAGACGGTGCGGGTGAGGCTGCGGTGACGCGATCACTCGCTGCCGCTTGCTGAAGGCCAAAAAGTATGCTATATTATGCTACGAAACTAACTCCTGAAAGGTATGTTTCGTGACAAGAAGTATAACGGAATTGGGACCCAAAGAAGCGGAATTTCTCTCCCGGATGGCCGGGGAGGGACAGACCATTTTTACCGCCGAACAGG
>DATKWP010000558.1:0-2201 GCA_035529535.1 Anaerolineae bacterium
GTGGCGTTGATCCAGGAATCCCGCTACACGGTGGCCCTCACGGGCGCCGGCATCAGCACCCCCTCCGGCGTCCCCGACTTCCGTTCGCCGGGGAGTGGCCTGTGGGAGCGCGTGGACCCCATGCAGGTGGCCTCCATCTACGCCTTTCGGCGCACCCCCGAGACCTTCTACGGCTGGTTCCGGCCACTACTCATGACTATCCTGACGGCCGAACCCAGCCCCGGCCACCGCGCCCTGGCGGAACTGGAGTCGGAGGGCTGGCTGAAGGCGGTCATCACCCAGAACATTGACGACCTGCACCAGCGGGCCGGCTCCCACGAGGTGCTGGAACTGCACGGCCACCTGCGGGAAGTGGTCTGCATCAGTTGCTATCGTGTCGTGCCCAGCCAGGAACTGATAGACACCTTCGTCTCTACCGGCCAGGTGGCTCGCTGCAGCGCGTGCGGCGGCCTGCTCAAGCCCAACGCCGTGCTGTTCGGGGAGCAGTTGCCCATCCAGGTCGTCAACCGCGCCCTGGTGCACGTCCGCCAGGCCGACCTCATGCTCATCGCCGGGTCGTCGCTCGAGGTCGTGCCGGCCTCCCAGTTGCCGCTCCTCGTCCGGGAGCACCTGGGGCGCTTGATCGTCGTCAACCTGATGCCCACGTACGTGGATGAGATCGCCGACGTGGTCATCCACGCCGACGTGGCGGAGATTCTGCCGCGCATCGCGCGGGCTTGTGTAGGAGGGTAGGACAACGGTGCGTCAAGATCCCAGGCAACGAAAACGAGATGGAAAACGGGTCGCCCGGCTGGAGCGGCTGATTGAGGTCAGTCGCGCGCTCAACTCCACGCTCAGCCTGCGCCCCCTGCTGCACGACATCGTCGTGGCGGCGCAGGAACTCACCGATACTGAAGCCTGTTCCATCATGCTGGTAGACCGCAACAGCGGCCTGTTGTACTTTGAGGAGGCGACCAACCTGACCGGCATACGCTCGATCGTCGTCCCCATGGAAGGGAGCGTCGCCGGCTGGGTCGTCAAGACCGGTGAGCCGGTCGTGATCGCCGATGCGCGTAGCGACCCTCGCTTTTACCGCAAGGTGGACGAACAGTCCACCTTCGTCACCCAGTCCATCCTGGCCGTCCCCATGATCGCCCGCGGCAACGTGATCGGTGTGCTGGAGGCGATCAACAAGAGGAATGGGGTGGCCTTCACTGACGAGGACGTCGAATTGCTGGCCGTGGTGGGCGACCAGGCGGCTGTGGCGGTGCAGAACGCCCTGCTCTTCCAGCAGTCTGACCTGATCGCCGAGATCGTGCACGAGATGCGCACACCCCTCACCTCCATCATCGCCTACGCTGAACTGATCCAGCGCTCGGAGACGCCAATGGAGCAGCGCTCCCAGTTTGCGGACATCATCCGGCGCGAGGCCGAGCGCATCAACGAGGTGACCAAGAACTTTCTGGAACTGGCCCGCCTGGAATCGGGCCGCGCCTCCTTGGCCCGCGACCCGGTCTACCTGACCACCGTGATCCACATGGCGGTCAACGTGATGAGGCCGCAGGCGGACGCGAAACCGGTCCGCATCCTGGTGGACGTCCCTCCCACGCTGCCCCCCGTCATGGGGGATGCCCAACGCCTCCACCAGGCCTTGCTCAACCTGCTGAGCAACGCGGTCAAGTATTCTCGCCCGGGCGATAGCATCACTGTCAACGCCAACTGCGAGGGCAACCGCTTGGCTGTCAGCGTGGCCGACACCGGCCCGGGCATCCCCGCCGAGGCCCTGCCCCGCCTCTTCGAGCGCTTCTACCGCGTGCCGGGCGCCGAGAGGCAGGCCCTGGGGACCGGCCTGGGGCTCTCCATCACGCGCCAGATCATCGAGGTCCACGGAGGTGAGATCCACGCCGCCAGCGAGGAGGGGCGAGGTACCATCTTCACCTTCACGCTGCCGGCGGGGTGTCCTCAAGCATGAGCAAACTCGAAACCTGTGACCTGCGGTTGTACTATGGCGATTTAGAGGCGCTGCAAGGCATCTCGATGCACGTCGAAGAACGGCGCATCACCGCCCTCATCGGCCCCTCGGGTTGCGGCAAGTCCACCTTCTTGCGCTGTTTCAACCGCATGAACGATACGATCCCCGGCGCGCGGGTCGCGGGTCAGGCACTGCTCGACGGCCAGGACATCTACGCGCCGGACGTGGACGTGGTCGAGCTGCGCCGCCG
>DATKWP010000559.1:0-12590 GCA_035529535.1 Anaerolineae bacterium
TAGCCGTGGGCGACGCCGGGCGGGATTCTGAGCACGATGGCAGGCTGGCCGTCGCCCATTAGCAATTCCTGGACCTGGCCATGGGTGGGGGAAGCGGGCCGGGTGTCGTAGAGTGCCACTTTGATCGTGCCCGCCGCCACGTACCACCAGTCCACCTGCTTCTGATGCACGTGCCAGGCCTTGGCGACCCCCTGGTAAGACATGGTATGGCTCCACTGGCCAAAGCCTTCCGGGAAGATCTCGTCGCCGGCCCGCACGACCTCACGGAAGAAGCCGCGCTCGTCGGTGTGGGTCACCAGTTCCTTGATCTCGACGCCGTGGATCATGGGACGCTCCTTATCGTAACTGGATCTGCCGCAGCGGTGAAGGCATGAACAGCAGGACGAAGATGGCCAGCACCAACAGCCCAAGCGCCATCCGTCGCCCATCGAGCCGGGTGGCGTCGTTCAGCGGCGGCGGATGATGCGGGTTCAGGATCAGGTTCAGAAAGCCCCACATCAACCAGAACCCGCCGGCCTCGTTGCCGGTCAGCAGCAGCCAGCCGCCCCAGGCCATCATGGCGGCGATGGCAATGGAGCCCAGCCTCGAGGCCCAGCGTCCCAGCAGCGCGTAACTGACGTGCCCGCCATCCAACTGACCCACCGGGATCAGGTTAATCATAGTGACCAGCAGCCCCGCCCAGGCAGCGAAGGCGACCGAGTTCAGCCACACGTCCTCTCCGTTGCTGGGGAGAATGCGCCCGAACATCAGGTACTTGATCCCCAGGTACAGGAGCGAGTTCCCTTCTTGCACGACTGCGTCTACACTGGGAGGAGGCAGCCCGACCTTGGAGAGGCTCAGCCCCAGAACCAGCAGCGGAATGGTGACGATCAGGCCACCCAGAGGGCCGGCGACGCCGATGTCGAACAGGGCCTTGCGGTTGCGCATGGGAGCGCGCTGGACGATGACGGCTCCCATGGTGCCCATGAGGCTGAGCGGCATCGGGATAAAGTAGGGCAGACTGACTGGCGAACCATAACGGCGGGCGACGAAATAGTGGCTCAGTTCGTGGGCAAGCAGAATGCCCATCAGTGTGCCTGCAAACGGGATGCCCCAGTGCAGGTGGGTCAACGGCATCAACGCTGCGTTGGGAGTCTGAGGGCCCAACAGGCCGGCGTCCTGCAAGGCGTAACTGGCACCGATGTACAGCACGCTGACGAGGGTGGCCAACAGCAGCACCACGTTGAGCCACGCCCGGCCTGGCCGGCGCTCCAATACGCCCTTAAGGGCGATGACTTCGTGGCCTCCGCCTGGCTGGGTGCGGAGCGAGGCGGTGTAGCCATAGATAGCAAACCGCTGCGTGATGCTCTCGAAAGCGGAATCCACGTCACCATAGAGCTGGCCTCGGAAGGCAATCACCGCATCCGGGGATCTCAGCACCGCGTGCTCGTCCACGCGCATCAGGCTCGCCAGTTGCCGGCGCAACTGGGCGATGGTCACCAGCGGCGCAGAGACGGCAGGTTCTGCAGATTGCGTGTTCTCAATTCCCTGATCCATCAACTTTTTCTCCCTTGCTGCCCTTCTTCCCTATTCCTCATTCCTCATCTACTTTGGATTATACACCACTGGGAAGATGGAGGCAATCGTCGCCCATGCGATCCTCCCCCTCGAACGAGGCTCCACAATGGGGGCAGGTCGCGTCGCCCGGGCCGACCTCTCCGCCACATGCGGAACAGGTCAGGGCCAGTTCCGCGCCACAGGCCGCACAGTTGGTATCGTTCTCACCAAGCGCGGCACCGCAAGCCGGGCACAGGGGTTGCCCGCAGGCCTGGCATTCCGGCGCACCGGACGTGAAACAAGCGCCACAAGTAGGACAGGCAACACCGAACTCGAACCCACAACGCGGGCAGGTAGATTCCTCGGGAAGCAGCAGGAGGTTGCACTGCGAGCAGAGGCGTGCGCCGCATTGCGGGCATGGCCCCTTCGACGGCACAAAATGGGCCTCACACACGGGACAGATCGCCCAACGCACGAGGGTGGTCCCCACGTGCCGCGACACGCTGCGGGCGGTGACGCGCTTCTGGTGAGCCACCGGTTGTCCACAGTTGGGGCAGCGGTCGGGGGCGCAGAAGAGGGGCTCACCGCAGTTGGAGCAGCGGCGGGCAAAGACCAGCCCACAATCGGGACAGACCTCGGCACCGGAGAGGAGTTCCATGCCGCACCCTGGGCAGGTATAGGTCAGTTCCAGGCCACATTGGGGACAACGCTCCGCCTCCTCATCCACGGCGGTGCCGCAGCGCGGGCAGAGAAGTTGCCCACAGGTGGCGCAGGCCGGGTCGCCACGATAGACGCGGGTACCGCACCGGGGACAGGAGACCTGGTCGCCGGATCGCTGAGGCTGCGGCTCAGGGCCGGTTTCCTCGGACACCGGGCCGCTGTCGAAGACGAAGCCACAATGGGGGCAGTACGTATCGTCTGGACCGACTTCGCCGTCGCAACGGGAGCACGTCAAGGCCCACGTTTCGCCACACACGGGGCAGGCCACGTCGTCTGGGCTGACGAGGGCACCGCAGGCCGGGCACAGGTCGGCGTCACAGTGGGGGCACACGTCCGTGTCAGGTTCAAGCGGAGCGCCGCAGCGGGGACAATCAGGCATGGCCGGTTTCCTCCTTAAGGAACTGGTCCATGTGGCCGCGCATGGCCCGGAGATGGCTACCTGGCCAGTAGACGCGCCCGCAGCCGGGGCAACGGTGGAACTCGGCCTGCGTCCGCAGCACGTACGGGGGCACGCGGTCGGCGATCTCCGCCGGGGCGACCGGCTCCAGGGCGTGGTTGCACACGGCACAGCGCGAGAGTGCCGGGTCAGGTGGCGGGCCGAGGGCCTCCCCCACCTGGCGCACCTGTTCTTCAATCTCCTGCGACTGGATGAGCAACGTGCGCAGGCCGCGGCGGGCAGCCAGTTCGTGGTCACGAGTGAGCAGCACACAGCCCTCCGCGCGAGCGCGGCGGGCCAGTTCGGCGTCGGTGGCCGCGTTGTCGTAGGCGGTATCGTACCCTAGCAGCCGCAGCCACCTGGCCAGGCGGCCCAACATGCCGTCAGCGAGGAGTTTGAGGGGGACGAGTGAGTAGGACTCCATAGATCAAGATGACTCAGCGATTGTCGGCCAAGACACGAACGAGTTCACACTTCCACAGGAATTTGGCGAAAAGGGCAGACTCTGGTAAGATATAGCCTATTCTACCTGAATGGAGCAGATATGGCAATCGAGACCTGGCTTCCTGGCTTGTTGGGCTATCTGATCCCGGCAGGGTTTTTCCTGCTGGCCTGGGGTGGCATGGAACCCGAGCGCGCGCGCCGGTCCGCGACGGCGGGGGCGCTGGCCCTGGCGTTGGCGACATTGGGATACTTTGCAGTGGGCTTCGCCTTCCATCTGGGCGGGGCGGGCCTCCTGGCCAGGCAGCCGGGCCTGGAAGGGCTGACGCGGCTATATGCCGGCCAGGGAGGATTGAACTGGGGAGTGATTGGCCTGGCAGGCTTTTTCCTGTCCGACGAAGCGGCCACGCCCGAGGCGCTGACGCTGTTCGTGCTCTATCTGCCGCTGGTGGCGACGGCGGTGCTGCTGGTGGTGCTCAGCCTGAGCGGGCGAGCACGGGGCTGGCAGATCGCCATCGGCGGGCTGGCGGTGACGGCGGTGCTCTTCCCGTTGGCGGCCTGTTGGGCCTGGGGCGGGGGATGGCTGGCCCGCCTGGGACTCACGCTCGAGCGGGGGCACGGGTTGGTAGACCACGCCGGCTCTGGCGTGGTGTACCTGCTGGGAGGGATGGCGGCGCTAGGAGCGCTGGTTGGCCTGGGGGAGCGGCTGCCACGCAGCCAGCCGGGACAGCCGAAGGAGATGCCGCCGGTTCACTTTCCGCTGCTGGCGAACCTGGGGGTGCTGCTATTGGGGCTGGGCTGGCTGGGCTGGTCGTTGAGCGCACCCTTTCACGCGGCCGGCGCCAGCATCAACCTGCCGCGCATCGCGGTCAACGGGCTGCTGGCCGGGGCGGGAGCGACCCTGGTATCGCAAGTCTATTGCTGGATCACGGTGGGCCACGCAGATGCATTGATGGCGGCGCGCGGAGCGGCGGCCGGCTTCGTCGCCATTTCGGCAGGCGCGCCGTTCGTGCCACCGTGGGCAGCGCTGGCGACCGGGACGCTGGCCGGGCTGTTGCTGCCGCTCGGGGTCTACCTGGTGGAGCGGGTCCTGCGGCTGCCGGACGAGACGGCGACGGTGGCGCTGGGCCTGGCGGGCGGGCTGTGGGGGATGCTGGCGGTGGCGCTGTTCGCCGACGGGCGCTGGGGCCAGGGCTGGAACGGCGTGGGGCTGGAGGAGTACCGCACGGTGGCCGGGCAGGGGGTGACCGGCTTCTTCCCGGCGGGAGGGTTCGTCGGGGATGGCCCAGGCCAACTGATCGCCCAACTGGCGGGCATCGGGGCGATCGGGCTGCTGGCGCTGCTGGTCAGTTGGGTGCTGTTCCTGGGATTGAACGTGCCGTACCGCCCGCACCGCGAGCGCTCGCCAGAGGTGGAACAGGCAGGCGAGGCGAAATCAGCCGCCGAATGAATTCGCGGCCTGCCGTTGCTACTAGGCTCGACAGACTGGGGCGCTATTCCCCACGGAGCGCGAGCGCCAGCGCACGGGCGGCTGCCTCTTCCGGCGCAGCGGCGTAGACGATGGGCACGGGGGGGTGTCCCTCGCGCTCGATTTCCCACGTACCCAGCCCCACCACCGGCACGCCGAACATCAGTGCATAGGCGATCTCGCTCAGCGTGCCGTAACTGCCTCCGACGGCAATGGCCGCCTGGGCGGTCCGGGCGACGATAGCATTGCGCGCCAGGCCAATGCCGGTAACGATGGAGACGTCCACGAAGGGGTTGGCTTCGCTCCGATCGGCGCCGGAGAGGATGGCGATGGTCAGCCCACCGGCGGATTTGGCCCCCCGGCAGGCGGCCTCCATCACCCCGCCGCGTCCGCCGCAGACCAGCACCGCGCCTCCTTCGGCCAGCGCCCGGCCCACCGCCTCGGCAGCCACGGCCTCCTCCGGCGTCGCCTTCGAGCCGCCGATAACGGCGATCAGGGGAGCGGGGCAGGGCATTTCTGGTCCCTTTAGTCGTCGCACCAACGCCTCGCCTCCATTTTGGTCTGGGCCTGCTCGATGCGTTCCGCGAGCACGCCCCACGGGTCCGGCTCGTCGGCCAGCGCGATGAGTCCACCACTGGGCACTTGGAACCGCGCATCTTGCCTGGCTGCTTCCATGAACTCCTCGTAGGTGTAATTGGCCTGCACTTTCCAAACCTTGACCACCAGGTCGGCCAGGTCTACGAGCGTCATCGCACGTTCGTAGTAGAGCAACCCCAGTGCGATGTCCAGACTGCGGGCCAGCATCGCTTCCTTGGTGAGGCCCTCAGGACCATCGGCTTCGTCGCAGCCAGGGACAGCGCCAATTGAGGTAGCCTCATACTCCACGGGCGTGTCTGCGTCGTCAAGCGCGAGCGTGATCATCTTCTTCTTGTGTCGCAACCGACGCAGCCTTTCCCTGTTCATAACGCGGATGTTTCTCAGCAGTCCCTTGCGCTGACGAACCACGCAGCACGCAACACGCATTACGCATTACGAATTGCGAATTACGTGTTACGTGTTCCGTGTTGCGTGTTCCGTGTTCCGTCCCTCGCGCAGGGGGAACTCTTCCAGCACTGTGTACTCCGCACCGGTGGGCTTGAGGATGCTGCGGATGAGGGCAAAGTGGTCGGCAGAAACCTCGGCCAACCGTTCCACTTGCGTGCTGGCGACGACCTCACCGATGCGCGAAGCATCGCTAGACGAGGCGCGCTGCTGCACCCGGCCCAGCGTCAGGTGCGGCGTGAAGCCGCGCCCCTCCGGTGGGTAGCCCAGGGGGGCCATCACCTCCTCAATGGCGTCTTGCAGCGCCGCCAGCCGCCCGGTCGGCTCGTGCACTCCGATCCAGACGACGCGCGGGCGGCGGGGATTGGGGAAGCAGCCCAATCCGCCGACGGCGAAGGTGCAGGCAGGAGCAAGCCGGGCCACGGCCGCCAGCGCTTGCTGGATGCCGGGCAGTTTGTCCGTGGGAGTGTCGCCCAGGAACTGGAGCGTCAGGTGGATGCCTTCTATGTGCACCCAGCGCACGCTGCGCGGAGGGGTCTGCTTCTCCAGTTGGCGCTGGACGGCGGCGATTTTCTCCAGCAGCGGACCGGGGAGAGGAATGGCGATAAAGGCGCGCATGGTCTCCATAACGACTAACCATATCACAGAGTGGGGCAAATGTCAATAGAGTCGCGACCATCCGCGACCATTTTGTGCCACAGACGCGCTAGGGAGCTGTGGGCGTTGGCGTGGACGTAGGCGGCGGCGGCTCCGTAGGAGTGGCCGTGGGCGTGTCCGTCGGCGTCGCGGTAGGGCCTGGAGTCTCGCTGGGAACGGGGGTGAAAGTAGGCGTGGGAGTGGCCGTGTCCGTCGGTGCCGGCGTGGCCGTGAGCGTGGGATACTCTGCCGTCGTGGGGGATGGGGTGATGGTCGGGAACTCGGTAGCGGTGGGCGACGGCGCCATGGTAGGGGTCTCAGTAGGCGTATAGACGGGCGTAGGAGGCAGCGGCGGGAGGTACAGCGCCATGCCCAGGTAGATGGTATAGCCGGGCAGACAATTCGCCAGCCGGATGGCCTCAATATCTACGCCGAAGCGCTGCGACAGCGAGTAGAGGGTGTCCCCTGCCTGCACGATGTACACCTCCCAGCCCAGAGGCGGCCCGCAGGGCTGAGTGGGAGTGGCGTAGAAGGAAGGGGGCAGGTACACTTGCTGGCCCGGGGTCATGGCCGGCGTCGTCAGGCAGTTGGCCTCCATCAGCGCCAGGGCAGTCGTGCCGGCCTGCCAGGCCAGGCTGGTGAGCGTGTCCTCCCCCTGTACGACGTAGACAAACCAGCCGGGCGGCGGTGGGCAAGCGGGGACCAGGGCGGGGATGGATGGCTCGGGAGTAGTAGAAGCCGGCGGCAGAGCCATGTCGGTGGCCGCCGGTGGCGGAGAGGGAAGCAGCGTGGGATACGATACCGGCGTGGCGGTGGGCAGGAACGGCGTGAGCGAGGGCACTGCCGCCTCCTCGGTCGGGACTGGACGCCCGCCGGCAGCGTCCAGTTGGCTCAGCAGAAAACCGCCGATCAGCAGCCCTACGCTGATCAACGTAACGGCCACGCTCCCCAGCAGTTGCCCGATACCGGTGGGCCGGCCGGCGTTGGAGCGCCCTGGTTCACTCACGGTTGCCTCCCAGCCTCACCGGGCTTGCCCGCTGGCGGCCGGTCGCCTCCACCCTCGGGCGAGAGCGGCAGGATGAAACTGAACGTGCTGCCCACCTCCATCGCGCTCTCCACCCAGATGCGTCCCCCCTGCGCCTCCACCAACGACTTGGCAATGGACAGGCCCACCCCCGTGTCGCCCAACCCGGCGATGAGAGGATTGTCGGCCCGGTACAGGCGCTGGAAGACGCGCCGTTGATCCTCCGGCACGATGCCCCCGCCCGTGTCGGTCACCGACATGAACAGGTGGTCGGGCAAGCCCTCGACCTGGTCCTCGTATCGTTCCAGCCGGGCACGCACCAGGATCTCGGTGCCAGGCTTGGAGCATTGACATGCGTTGGACAGGAGATGCTGCACGATCTGGTACAGGCTATCCCGGTCCGCGCGGATGGGCGGGAGTTCAGACGGCATGTCCATCTGCACGGCCAGTTTGCGCTCGCTGAACTGCGAAGACAACGACATGATCGCGTCTTCGATGACGTTGATCAGGTCCACCGGCCCGGGCGAAAGCGAAATCTGCCCGGCATCTATGGCGGTGATCCTGATCAGGTCGTTGAGCAACCCTCCCATGCGCTCGATGTTGGCCCGCACCCGCTGCAAGAACTGGCGCTGCGTCTCGCCGAGGATGCCCACCGACTCGCTCGACAACAGGTCTATGTAGCCGATGATAGACGTCATCGGCGTGCGCAGTTCGTGGATCAGGGAGACCGGGACCTTGCCCTGGGCCGTCGCTTCGTCGCTCGCCGGAGTGCCGTCCGGGCCGCCGCCGGGGGATGGCGCAGCCAGGCCCGGAACAACCTGCTCTCGTGCCTCCTCGAGTGCAGTCTGGACCTGGACCAGTTGGGTCTCCAGATCCCCTTTCGCCTGGGCGAGCTGCCCGGCCTTCTCCCTCCACTCCACCAGTTCGGCCTCCAGTGCTGCACGCGCGTCCGTCAACGCGCGCATCTCCTCTTGCCAGACGGCGGTTTCGGTCATGGTCTGGCTCTGGTTTGCCGCTTCCCACTCGCGCAGGCGCAGTTTCGTGGCCAGTTCGTCGGCCCGCTGGCGCTGCTGCTCCAGCACGGACTCCAATTCCGTCACCCGTTCTGTCAAGCGGTGCGCCTCGCCGAGCGCCCTCTGTAACTCGGCACTGCGGCCCGTGGCCTCACGGCGGGGAGCGCTCGCCAACGACACGGCGATCGCCGTCCCTAGGGCCTGGCCAAGTTGCTCGTCGCGCGCCGTCCAGCGCTGCTGGGAGAACGGATTCCCGGCCAGCATCACGCCCCGCAGCACACCTCCATTGACCAAAGGCAGGACGAGCAGCGGGCCTGGCCGCTCGAAGCCCAGGGCGCGGTACAACGCCGCGAGCGCGGCGTCCGGGCGCTGTGCCGGTGCGTGTTGCAGCCGCCCCGTCTGCACGGCGGTGGCCAACAGGGGATGCCTGGACAGCGGCAAGGTCGCCTCTTGCTGTATGGGCAGCGTGCCGGGAGGGTGCAGGGCGACGATGCGTACCCCCTTGGCCGGCCCGGCGGCAGGCAGGCCAATCGCCACCACGTCGGCCCCCAACGCGCGGGCGATGGACGGGGTGACCGCTTTCAGCGCACCCTCGACCTCGTGGGGCGCGCCAGCGCGCCGGACCGCTTCCAAGATGCCCGCCATCTCCAGCGCGGCATCCCCTGCTCTGGCCGGGGACGCCTGTAACACCCGGCGATACACGAGGCCCGCCACCAGCGGCAGCGCGGCCAGGTTGGCCAGCCGCACCCATCCGGCGATGTGGGAATCAGTAAACGGCACGGCGAACTGCAAGGCGTGGCCGGTGAGCCACAGGGCAAACAGGCAGGTCACCAGCCCCCAGTCTTCGCCACGCCATACCATGCTGGAGATGAGGCCCGCCACCAGGACCAGGATCGCGGCGAACTCCCACACCAGGCCCTGCCAATACGCATTGTAGGCCACCATGCTCCGCATTTCGATCTGCAACCACCGGACGGCGAAGACCACGTAGACGCCCGCGGCCATCAGGAGGGCCAGGAGCAACGCCATGACACTCAGGCGCGAGTGCTGCTCCAGGATCGGCAGGAAGGCCCACACGGCCAGCAGCAGCGTGGCCAGGTCGAGGAAACGTTCCAGGGGAGGCAACACGACGTTCGATGGCAGAACACCAGCGCGATCGAGCCCGGCGATAACCATCAACACGATGCGCGCGAGGGCAAAGCCCGCCCCCACCACCAATAGCCGGGTGGCAGTCCGCTCCTGGCGGTGGCGATTCCAGTGCCCGAACGCCATCCCCAGGATCAGTTGGATGGCGAACAGGGTGACCAGGTGATACACCAGGTCGCCGGGAGGAACGGTGATCAGTTCAACGAGTTCTCTCAAAAACATCATCGGCCGTTGGCCATTAGCGTGGTCCCGATCTGGCTCGATTGTACATCAGAGTCAGTGGACGGTCAACTCCTAAAGCGGTCGTGGCTCCACCACGAGACGCCAGGAACCTGGCGCTGGCGCCTCGCTTCCTTGGGCCGGGCAGGCCTCGATCTGCAAGCCGGCGACCAGGGGCCGCCCCAGTTCGCCGACGCTAAGGGCATACCGCACGCCCGGCTCGGCGTTGAAATCCGCGTACCCCGTTCCGTTCCGGGGCTTCAGGCCGGTCACGGCCCGGTCGGCTCCTCCAGTCCACACCAGCCAGACCTCCACGCCGGGCAACCCGGCTCCCCGTTCGTCCCTCACCACGACCTCGATGTGCGGCGTTTGCCCCGGCTGGCATACCTGCTCCTGCCTGGCCAGGTACAAGCGGGACAACAAGGAGGGCGTGGGACTGGGAAGAGGTGTGCTGCCAGGTGCAGAGGCAAGCGTGGGCGACGGCAATGAAGAGCCTGGTTGAGAGGTGGGGGTGTGAGTAGGGTCGGGGGCCGGCACAGCCGGAGGAGACGGAGTGGGAGGTACAGATGTGTGGACCGGCGTGGGGGTAGGGGCAGACAATGGCGTGTGGGCAAGTACCGGTGGCGATGGCGCTGGCGTGTACAGATAGACCAGCATGGCCGGGGTACGCACGTCCAGTGCCTCCGCCAGCCCGGTCAGGCTGCGCAGCGTGTCTGCGGGCCGCCCGGCAGCGGCGTACTCTTCGATCAGCGCTCCGATCGCGCCGGCCACGTCCTCCTGCTCAAGCCCCTCCAGCCGCGCCCGAGCCCGGTCCAGGTTGCCGTCGGCAATGTACGAGAGGGCTACCAGGCGCACCCAGCCCTGGCGGTAGTCGGTGCGCAACAGGGCCGGGTACGTGTTGACGAGTTCGACGGGCTCAATGACCCAGGTGTACAAGAGGCCCAGCGCAACCCCCAGCGCCAGGCCCACGATGAGGGTTACCGGGCGGGCCGGGAAACGGCTCACGGCCGTCCCTCCAGGTATGGCGCGAGCGGCGGGGGGAGGGCCCCCAGTGCCCAGGCCAGGCGCGCCAGGCGGGTGATGTCCTCTGCGCTGCCGCCCACCTGGACCAGCCGCTCCGCCAGTTCGACCACAGGTGCGGCAGGCTTCTCCGCGTCCAGCAATACCAAGCGCTGGCGCGCCTGTTCCAGGTCCTTCTCCGCTTCGTAGGCCGTGGCGACCATCACGACGTAGTCGTCGCGATAATCCTGGCGCAGCACGCGTGGCGCAGTGTTGGTGTACTGCACCGGCCAGAGCCACCAACCGACGGCGAACCCCAACGCCAGCCCCACCATGACGCCAGCGCTGGCCCACGTGACCCATGTGCGTGCTCGGCTGTTCACTGCCTCCGGCTCCAGCATCAAGAAAAATGCGGCGCTTGGGGGCGCGTACCCCGCCCGTGGACGCCGCTGCGGACCTCGGTCCAACTATGAACCAACCAGGTGCCGGAGGTGGGAATCGAACCCACATGGGGGGAACCCACGCGATTTTGAGTCGCGCGCGTCTGCCTATTCCGCCACTCCGGCTTGCTCAGAGTATACCAGAGAATGGGATTCTGGTCAACTGGTGCCCATCGCTCAGGGTGCTGCCTGCCCCCCTTCCTCCACTTCCGCCTCCTGGCACAGCCGGATGCCCTCCAGGGCGTTGGTCTCCTGGGGATCTATCTGCAGCGCCGCATTGAACAGGGGGTAGGATTTCTCGCATTCTGCTTTGTAAAAATAGGCCAGCCCCAGCGTGTAAAAGTACTCGATACGGGGGCCCTCGACCCACCCGGTCTCCAATTGTGCCTCCACGCGCCCTTCGCTCTGCACCCGCAGTGACCCGGCGCTCAGGGGATCTCCGGTGAGGGTGTTGACTCCCTCAAACCAGCCCACGTACTCCTGGCCATAAGGAGGTCTGGGCACGCCCGCCAATGCAATGCTGTACTTGCCCGTCCGCGTGTAGAGCGCCACCGTGCCGTAGGCCCTGGTCCAGCCCTCGTCGCCCTCGTCGGTGGGCTTTAGCGTGGCCTGGAGCGTGTCCCGGCTGTTCACCGACGTGGGCACAAATTCGCCGCGCATCACGACGTCCGGTGACGATCCGCTAGTCTCGCGGTTCACATTCTCGACCGTAATGTAGAACGTATCCGCATTCTGGCGGGCGGCCACACAACTCAACGCGATGGCCGGCTCAAAGTACTCGATGGCCGACTCGTAATTCCGGCGCGACCAGTAATTGATCGCCAGGTACCCGAACGCTGGCGCATACTGGGGGTCCGCCTCCGTCGCCTTCTTCAGGTAAGTCTCCGCTCGCTCGAACTCCCCCATCTGCTGGTACGTCCTCCCCAGCTCGCTCAGCGCCACGGCACTATTGGGCGCAATCTCGGTGGCCCGCTGGAAACCCTCCACCGCGGCTTCCAGGTTGCCCAACACGCGATAGTCCCGCCCGACCGCGATGTAGATGTAGGCCAGGTTGGGATGAAGCACCAGCGCTCGTTGATACTCCTCCACTGCCAGCGCATAACTGCCCTGGCGCTCCAGCACGTAGCCATAGTTGCGGTGTGCGTCTACACTGCGGTCGTCCAGTTGCAGAGCCGTCTGGGCGGCCGTGACAGCATCCTCCCAGCGTATCGCGTCGGCGTAGGCCTCCGCCAGGTAGGCGTACCCCTCGGCGTAGGTGGGGTCGAGTTCGATGGCTCGCTTGCAGGCGTCAATGGCCTCTGGAACGTTGCCGTTCCAGTCGTAGGCCATTCCCAGGACAGCCCAGGCACGCGCGTTCTCCGGCGCCATCTGGACCGCCTGCTGCCCACGCCGCACCGCTTCCACCGTTCGATTTTCCAGGGCCAGCAGCCGCGTCAGGGGCATGTACATCAGCACGTCGTGCGGGTCGAGG
>DATKWP010000560.1:0-9904 GCA_035529535.1 Anaerolineae bacterium
GAGTGCAATGCCTCGACCGCATCCACCTCCGCTGAGTTGTTGCCGTCCCCCTCGACGACGGCGTCGTCTGTGATCCTGACGTACCTGGCGAACTGCAGGCCGACGTTCTGCAAGTCTAATTGGGCAATCTCTTCCGTGATACCAAGGTCTTTCCAGTCCATTCCATCGGCACTGACCTCGACCCGCACGTGTTCGTCGTTCTGAGGGTCGCCGGTGATGGATAGGTCAGGCCCTGGCCCGTTGACGATCGAGTTGTCGGTGAACTCGACCGTGACAAAGCCGCCGGTCCCCAGGGGCAGCAACCCCGTGCAGCACGGGTCGATTACCGCGTCGGGCGGACCGATGACGTATTCCGGATGGTAGCCTACGCTCAAGAAGCCGCCCGTAATGGGGCCCTGCTCGTACTCCACGACCACGTCCGCGTAGGGCGAACCTGGCGTCGGGATGGCCGTCGGTGGGATTGGAGTCGCCGTAGCCGGCGGTGGGAGCGGCGTGGCCGTGGCGGCCGGCGTTGGAATGCCACCGCAAGCGCTCAGCGTCAGGCTGGCCGCTATGAGAAGGATCAGCAATTGCTTCATACGAGACCTCCTGTCAAATGTGGTGGACCTGCCGGATGGCCCGAATGTCGTTGACGTGCTGCACGACATGCTCGACCTGTATCTTGATCACCTCACCCACGGTGATCTCCATCTCCCGCCCGTCGTGCTGCTTGAGCAGCGCGTGCCGTTCCCAGGCCTCCGATACCTGCTGCATCAACTGCACGACGTGACACCGGTTGGCGCGGAAGAGGGCCAGTGATGGCTCGATCGCCCGGCCCGCGTAATGCCACTTTTCCGCCCACGTGTCCTGAGGAATGTCCCAGTACCACTGCAGGTGGAACACCCCCTGGCTGTTCCCCAGCGCCGCCTTGATGCAGATTTTCCATATATCGTCCCCATCCGCAATGTGGTGCACGATCTGCTGGATAGACCACGAATCGGCACTGAGGGCTGCGTCGAGCCCGGCCTCCGCCAGGCCGGCGATCGCCGCCTCCAGTTGTGCCGGCCCATCCGCGTACTGCACCAGCGCCGCCTCCGGGTTGCTTGCCTGCTCCGTCATTATGATCCCTCCAAGGGACTGCTCGTTCATAGTGCGGCGAGCATCCAACTGCCTTGAGGCCTTTCGTCTCTCACCACCTACAGTGTAGTGCAACTTGGCCCACAAGTCAAGACCACAAGTTTGACACAATCGAACATTTGTGCTACAATGCAAGCATAATCAGCGGGAAAGAACCGCCCAGATAGTCGTCGAACAAGCTGGCAAGCTGTACTTGTCTTTTTGCCTGCTTACCCCCAGTGTTTCACGTGAAACACCCCCCGAGTTCCCCACGGTTCCCTCCCCAGTTGTACTTTTTCCCCAATAATGCTAACATGCCCCCACACAGGGCTCTAATTTCCTCATCTACTCATTCCTCATCTACTCATTTACTCATTTACTGATTCCTAACCAAGCAAGGAGGTCTCACATGGAACGGCTGAAGCGCTTCTGGAACGCCTTTCGCGACATCGCCATCCTCTTCTCCTTCGTCGTCAACTTCGTCCTGATCGTCCTGCTCCTCGCCATCAGCGTGCCCGCCATCCGGGCTGTCTTTGCCCTCAAGACTGGCATGGTCGAGCCGCTGCTCAATAACCTCGACGCCGCCTTCGTCGGCCTGGGCGAGTCCACGATTGATACCGAGATCCAGGTCAACGCACCCGTGGCGATCAAGTTCGACCTGCCGCTCGACCAGTCGCTGGAGACAGACTTTGATCTGACGATCGAGCAGGATACAGAGGTCGTCATGACCACGGCGGTGCCGCTCGAACTGCCCGCCCAGTTCATCCTGCCCGGCGGCGGCGGCGCCATCAACGGCACCGTCTCCCTCTCCCTGCCCGCCGGCATGGTCATGCCGGTCCACCTGAGCATGGTCGTCCCGGTGCGGCAGACCATTCCGGTGCGCGGGTCAATACCGGTCAACCAGACCGTCAACATCCAGATGCCCGTGCCGGTGCACATTCAACTGGGGCAGAGTGGCCTGGACCCGGCGGTCCAGCAACTGCGCGGGGTGTTTCAGCCGCTGAAAACGCAGGTCGAGAGCCTGCCGGACGGACTGGAGTTTCGGTAAGGCACATGTCTCAGGCTGTTCGTCCGATCTGTGACTACGAAGGCTCCGCCTACCGCACCGAATTCTGGGGCCACGGGCGGGAATACGAGGACGCCGTCGAGCGGGCGGCGCTGCGGGCACTGCTGCCCCCTGCCGGCCATTGCCTGATCGAGATCGGGGCGGGCTACGGCCGCCTGGCTGACCTGTACGCCGGTTACGACCAGGTCGTGCTGTTCGACTATGCGCACTCGCAACTCCGGCAGGCCCGCGAACTGTGGGGGGATGCCGCTCCGGGCGGGCGGCCCCGCTACGTGTACGTGACCGGCGATTTCTACGCCTTGCCTTTCGCCCCGGGCCTGTTCGACGCCGTGACGATCGTGCGCACCATCCACCACGCCGCCGATGCCCCCGCCGTGTTGAGAGGCGTGGCCCACATCCTCGCTCCCGGTGGCACCTTCGTCCTGGAATTCGCCAACAAGCATCACCTGAAGGCCATCCTGCGCTACCTGGCGCGCCGGCAGGACTGGTCCCCCTTCGACCGGGAGCCGGTCGAGTTCGTCAAACTCAACTTCGACTTCCACCCGGCCTGGATGCGGGAGCAGTTGTCTCGGGCCGGGTTACAGGTGCATTCCCTCCGTACCGTCTCCCATTTCCGCACCCCGCTCCTGAAGCGCCTGGTGCCCACGGGCCTGCTGGTAACGCTCGACCGGCTGCTCCAGCCGACGGGCAGCCTGTGGCAACTGGCCCCCAGTGTCATGGCGCGCTGTACGGCCGGTGCTGCCAGGCCGGCCGCACCGCCGGGCGCGTTCTTCCGCTGCACCGTCTGCGGTTCGACGGTACTGGTGGACGAGGGGAACGCGCTATCCTGTACCGCTTGCGGGGCGCGCTTCGCGGTGCAGGGTGGCATCTACGACTTCAAGGCACCGCTGGAGGAGAGTGCACGATGAACGAAGGGACGCGACGGGCGCTGTTTGCTGACCTGGTCTTTAACGAAGAAGGCCAGCCCGCGGCGGCCGTCTACGTCGGCCAGGTCCCCCATTACGCCATACCCGACGGGGACTTTATGCGCCACGTCGAAGCGGAATACGTGGACCGCCAGGTCGTCGCCCTGTTGCAGGAGCGCCTCCTGGGGATGCGCGACGCCGTCACCGAGGGAGTGGTCCACATGCTCGGCCAGGAGGACCCGTTCACCCGCGCCTCGATCCAGTATGCCCTCGAACACATGGACCGCATCCTCGAGCCGGGCAACGTGGACGTGGACGAACTGCGCACCGCCCTGTGGATGACCGGCTTCCGCGTCACCGTGGACGTCCACGGTGACGTCGTCCACCTGGAAGCCCCCGGCTGGGAGGGTGAGGGTGAGTAGGGCGCATTTCAATTTGGGGGCGGTTCTTACACGCTGCTCGTAGCCCCCGTCTCGGGGGCGTCTGGCGTGCGGCCTGACCCGTTTTTGACGCTTACACGCTGCTCGTAGCCCCCGTCTCGGGGGCGTCTAGCGTGCGGCCTGACCCGTTTTTGACGCCCCCGGGACGGGGCACTTGTGTGGCTCACAAACTTGATGTATACTGGTGCAGTACTTGTCTATTGCTGACTCCAATCAGACTTCGAGGAGGGTCGAACCGATGAAGGTCTCCTGTCTCCAAGAAAACCTGGCCAAGGGCCTGAGTATCGTCGGGCGTGCTGTTTCGCCCCGTTCTACGCTGCCGGTGCTCGGCAACGTGCTGCTGGCGACCGATGCCGGGCGGCTCAAACTCTCCGCCACCAACCTGGAAGTGGGCATCAACTGCTGGATCGGCGCCAAGGTCGAGGAAGAGGGCTCCATCACCGTTCCTGCCCGCACCTTCATTGACCTGGTCAATGCGCTGCCGCCGGAGCGAGTGGACATGGAACTGGTCGTGCGCACCCAGACGCTCAACCTGCACGCCGGCCGCAGCGAGGCGAACGTCAAGGGCATTGACGCGCAAGAGTTTCCCATCGTCCCGGTGCCCGAGGGGGAAGGGGGTATCCCCATAGCGCCCGACGTGCTGCGCACGGCGGTCGAACAGGTGGCCCTCGCCGCGGCCACCGACGAGAGCCGTCCCATCCTCACCGGCGTGCTGGCCAAGTTCGAAGAGACCCAACTGACGCTGGCAGCCGCCGATGGGTTCCGCCTCTCGGTCCGCACCATTCCGCTGGCGCAGCCTGTCCCTGACCCCTTCAGCATCATCATCCCGGCCCGCGCCATGGCCGAACTGGGGCGTGTCAGCGGTGAGCAGAAGGATCCCATCGTCATCACCGTCACCCCCACCCGTAACCAGGTCCTCTTCCAGCTCACCGACATCTTGCTCGTCTCGCAGTTGATTGATGGCAACTTCCCGGACTATCGCCAGATCATCCCGCGCACGCACACCACGCACACGGTCGTGGACACGGCCGTCTTCCTGAAGGCCTGCAAGGCCGCCCTCATCTTTGCCCGCGACGCGGCGCTCATCACCCGCCTGCACGTCCTTCCGGGCACTGAGTTGACCCCCGGTCACATCGTCATCTCCGCCACCTCGGCCGAGACCGGCGACGACGTGAGCGAGATGGATGCCAGCATCGAGGGGGAGGAGGTCGAGATCGCTTTCAACGTCCGCTACATGATTGACGTCCTTTCCGTCATCGGTACGCCGCAGGTCTCGCTCGACACCACCATGTCCTCCAGCCCTGGCGTCATCCATCCCGTCGGCGACGTAGACTTTACCCACGTCATCATGCCCATGCACCTGGGGCGCTAGCCCCTCCCCGTTAGCCACAACGCAAAAACGCCCCCAGCATATCTGGGGGCGTTTTGCGCCATTCCAACCTCACACCGTCTCCCCGGTCAGCCTTCGCTTCTTCACCTGGCTCGCGCTACGCCCACCCGCCTTCTTCGTGTCACGCTCCGCCTGCCGTGCCCGCCTCCGCTGCCCGCAGGTCTGCCACAGCGCCTGCAGCCGCAGCCGCAGCCGCAGTGAATCGGTGTCCAGCCCGGCCCGCAGCCGTAGCCATGCCAGCAGGTTCACGGCACACGCAACCCCGCTGAGCGCCAGCCCCGGCGCCCACAACGACCTCAGGTTCGCCCCGCGCAGCATTACCCCGCGCAGGACCACCAGGTAATGCTGGACCGACGACACGCTGGATACCACGCGCGCCACCCCCGGCATGTCGCCCGCCGGCACCATAAAGCCCGACAGCGCCACCTCCAGCATGGCCAGCGCGAAGACGAACAGCAGCGCCTGCTGCTGCGTGCGGGAGATGAGCGAGATGAGCGTCCCCCAGCCGACCTGCACCATGACGAAGGGGATCGTGAGCAATACCAGGAGCAGTACCGAACCGCGCACCGGGATGTCGAACCAGGCCACGATCACCCCCATCATCAGCAGGCAGTCCACCAGCCCCACCAGCAGGACCGGGATGCCCTTCCCTATCATCAGTTCCAGCCGCCCCAGCGGCGTGATGCGCAGTTGCTCCAGCGTGCCCAGTTCCCGTTCGCGGGTGAAACTCTGCGAGGCGATGATCAGCGTCACCTGGTAGACGATCAGCCCCAGCATGGCGGTGATCGCGTGCGGCCGGTCGTCCAGCAGGGCGTTGAAGCGGGCCACGAAGCGCAGTTCCACCGGCCCCCTGCTCGCCGCCGCCGGGTGGGCCGTGAGTTCCCGCACGATCTCGGCTGCCACGTTCTCGGTCGTCGCGGTGGCCACCGTGGATATCACGTGGTTGGAGCCGTCGGCGATTACCTGTACTTGAGCGCTGCGCTGGGGGTTCGCCAATGCCTCTGCGTAGCCTGGGGGCACCATGACGATGACGGCGATCTGTCCGCTCTGCATCCACTCCTGGGCTTGCGCGACGCTCTCCCCGTACGTCTTGACGAGCAGTTCGTCCGTCTGGTCCAGCCGGGTGATCAACTCGCGGCTGGACCCGCTGCGGTCCAGGTCCACCACGGCCACCGGCAGATTCTTCACCCCTGCTCCGACCAGCCCACCCATCAACAGCAGTTCCAATAGCGGCCCCAGGAGCACAAACCCCAATAGCAGCCTGTCGCGGCGCAGTTGCAGGAGCTCCTTGATCACCAGGCCCCATATCCGGTGCAGTGACTCTCCCATCACCGCACCCGCTTCTTGAACGTTACGGCCCCCAACCCGACCCACGCCAGCGAGCTGGCCAGCAGCGCCAGCGCCGGCCGCCACAACTCGGCCACCCCGGCTCCCTTGAGAAAGAGCGCGCGGCAGATGGTCACAAAGTGCGTGGTGGGCAGCACGTAGGAAATCGCACTGCTCACCAGGTCGGTCGTGTCTATCGGGTCAATCAGCCCGGCCAGGAAGAAGCCAGGCACGAAGAAGACGAACAGCGCGATCACCGTCGCCGTCTGCTGGCTGCGCACCAGGTTGCCGATAAAGAGCGCCAGGCCCACGCTCGCCAACAAAAAGTCGCCGGTCAGCAGGACGAGCAGCAGAGGATTTCCTCGAAACGGCACGTGGAATAACACCGCCGCCGCCAGCCACACCGGCAGCAGCCCCGCCAGCGCGGCGGTAACGTAGGCGATCAGTTTGCCTCCCAGGTACTCCAGGCCGCGCACCGGCGTGGCGACGAGCGCTTCCAGCGAGCCGCTCTCCCGCTCGCGCGCCAGGGCCAACGCCGCGGCGATCACCGGCAGCGAGAAGACGATGGGGATGAGTCCGGGGATCATGCTGTCCCGCTCGGTCGCGCCGGGCAGGTAAGCGGATCGGGCCTGTACTTGCAGCGGCACCGGCGGCAGCGACAACTGGCGGCTCAGCGCCAGCCCGAAGTGAGCGGCGTGCCCGAGCAGGCTGCCGGTGGCCTGCCCGGCCACCAGCGTGTCTACTCCGTCCAGGATCACCTGTACCAGGGCCGTCTCGCCACCCTGGATCGTATCGGCAAAGCCGGGCGGGATGACCACCGCCGCGTCAATGCGGCGCTCCACCAGCAGTTTCTCGATCTCCCGGTAATTGGACACGTACCCCACCGAGAAATCGTTGTCGCTGGACAGGCTGCCCGCGAACTGGCGCGACACCGCCGTGCGATCCTGGTCCCACAACGCCACGGCCACGTGGCCGCTGCCGCTGGTGAAAATCATGGACAAGGCCACCAGCACGAATGCTGGTGACAGGAACACCATCCACAACGTGCGGGGCTCCCGCACAATGTGCTGGTACTCTTTGACAAGTATGCTCAGAAAACGTTTCATGGACATAGACGGCGGAGTATAAAGCATATCCCCACATCTGTCAATGAGAAGCAAGTCCTATCGGCAAATCGCAAATCGCCTCTTTCCCCCCGTCCCCTTGTCTCCCTGTCTCCTTGTCTCCTTGTCTCCCTGTCTCCCTGCCTCCTTGTCTCCTTGTCTCCTTGTGCTATACTACTCCCAACTCTTCGCGGAGGTAACGGTATGAAGTGGCTACAACGACTCCTGGGATCGGCAGGCGGCGCAGGGCGGCCGCGTGACCCCGACGGTTTCTACTTCTACGTTCGCTGCGGCCGGTGCGGCCAGAAACTTGAACTCCGCGCCGACCTGCGCTTCGACCTCATGCAGGACCTGGACGAGGGCGGCTACGTCCTGCACAAGGACATGATGGACAGCAAGTGTTTCTCGATGATGCACGCCACCGTCCGTTTCGACGAAAACCGCCAGGCCATCTCCCAGGACATCGAGGGCGGTGCATTCATCACCGAGGAGGAATTCCGCCAATCGAGTTCGTAGTGGCGACTTCAGTCGCTATATTGGCCGCATAATCTATCGAACGCAGACGAACGCAGACGAACGCAGACGAACGCAGATGAACGCAGACGAACGCAGATGAAAACAGCAAAAATCAGCGTGAATCAGTGTGAATCTGCGTCCCCAAGATAACTGGGCAGGAGGTTGTGCGATGCACATCGGCTCGACGACGGTCTCCCTCGCCGGCTGGGGCGTGGACCCCCGCCAGCCCGACCAGGCCCGCTCCGAGCGCCTGGCCGCCATCCGCCAACTCGTCGAAGGCTACCGCCTCCCGGCGGTCGAACTCGACCTCGACCTGGGCGTCATCTTCCCCCAGGTCTTCGACGCCACCTTCTACGCTACTGTGGCCGATCTCCAACAGCAACTTGGCTTCACCTGCACCACCCACCTGCCCTTCCTGTGGCTCGACCCCTCCAGCCTCAACGAGCCCGTGCGCCAGGCCAGCGTTTCCTGTCTCCGCCAGGCCGTCGAACTGGTGCGCCCGCTGGACGTGACGGTCTACGTCCTCCACCTGTGGGGCTTCACCACGATCCAGATCGCTCTCCTCCTGGCCGACCCCGCCCAACGGAAGGCGGTCCTCGGCGGCGTGCTGGCCCAGGCCGGGCGCAGCCTGGCCGAACTGTGCGCCATCCTCGACCCGCACGACCTGTGCGTCGAGAACCTGGAGGCTCCCTCCTTCGACCTGGTCCTGCCACTGGTCGAGCGGGCGGGGGCCAGCATCTGCCTGGACGTGGGGCACCTGGCCTACGAGCAGGGCGATCCCCTCGCCTTCCTCGCCCGGCACGGCGAGCGTGTCCGCCACGTCCACCTCCACGATTACGTGCACACGTCGGCAGGCGGGCGCATCCAGACCCGCGACCACCTGCCTCTGGGCCGCGGCGAAATGGATTATGTCAACTTCCTGCATCACCTGGAACAGATCGGCTTCGGCGGCGCAGTCATCCTGGAGAACAACAGCAAACCCGACCTGGAAGAGAGCCTGGCGCGGGTGAAAGCGTTTCTGCCGGGTGAAACGTCGCCGTAACGGACCCGTAACTTGCGCAAGATGCAAAACGCTGTAAACTAACGTACATTCGTACATTCGTTCATTCGTTGTTCCGCTCCACCAGGAAAGGAGAACACCCATGACCCTTCTTATCGGGCTCGCCCTCGTCGCCCTGGGACTCGCCATCGGCTTCATCGTCACCTGGGCCTTGTACACCGGCGCGACTATCACCCTCTTCGTCGGCGTCCTTCTCGTCGTCGCCGGCGCCATCGTCGGCTTCGTCGTCGAATGGCTGATTGACGAAGCCTACCGCAAGAACCGCGAACTGCGCTACCAACTCGGCCAGCGCGGTACCGGCCTGGTCGCCGTCGCCGCCAGCGCCAGCGGGCAACCCTCCGCACCCGCCTCCGAAACGCTGAGCGACTTCCTCCACCAGCGCGACGCGGAGGTCGGTGAACTGCGCAGCCAACTGGAGGCCACCCATGCCCAGTTGGACGGCCTGCAGGGCGACTTTGAGGCCTACCAGCGCACCCACCCGGACGATCTGACCGTCATCAAGGGCATCGGGCCGGTCTACCAGTGGAGACTGCGCGACGCGGGCGTGCACACCCACAAGCAACTGGCCGCCGCCGACCCCGACCAACTGCGCCGCATGCTCGACATCAAGGACTGGCAGCGGGTGGACATCGGGTCCTGGATTGAGCAGGCTCGCGACTGGGCGCAGAGAGAGCCATGACGTTCGAAGAGGACCTGCTCGACGAGGAAGTCAAGAAGAAAAAGCGGCGCGCCCTCCTCGTGCTGGTCGCGCTCCTCCTGCTGGGGACGCTGGCCGTATTCCCGCTCATCGGCCTGCTCCCACCCCCTTCCCCTACCCCCGCCACGCCCATCGCCGCAGGCCCTACCCCCACGATGGAGACAAGGGGACAAGGAGAGGGGGAGACAGAGGAGACGCCGGGAGCGGCGACTGCTACTATCGCCGGTGTGGTCCCTGTTGCGACGGAAGGCACACCCGGCGGGGCCGGTGGTGCTGGCGGCGAAACGCCCACCGTCTCTGCCACGG
>DATKWP010000561.1:0-4305 GCA_035529535.1 Anaerolineae bacterium
TGGGGGACATTATCAAGAGCTATGCCCTGCCGTGTGGGAGCCATGGATAGGCGCCCGGAGACAACGGACCGCCTTCTCCTGTGCTGCGCCCGAAGCCGTTTCGACGATGAGGCCAAGGCTGGCGCCAGGGAGCTTGTCGGCGAGGGCATCGACTGGGAGCGCTTGCTGGACCTGGCCGTGAAGCACGGCCTGCTCCCGCTGCTCCATGCCCGGTTGCGGGATCTGGATGGCGAGCAGATCCCGGAGGCGGTCCTGGCCCGCGCCGAGAGTGTTTACTATGTCAATCTGAGGCGCAACGTGCTGCTCCAACACGAGTTGGGGCAGATCGTCAGGTCACTGCACGAAGAAGACGTCGAGGTCATCGTCCTCAAAGGTGGGGCGCTCGCGTGGACGGTGTATGCGAGCCCAGCTCTGCGGCCCATGGTCGACCTCGATCTCCTGGTGCGTCCTGAACAGATGGAGCGTGTCGGCCTTATGGTAGAAGCGTTGGGGTTCCACAGGTCTGCGTCGCTCCCAGCCCACATGGTCCCATTCCAGGAACGCTTTGGCGGAGGGGTGGAGTGGATACGCGAGCGCAATGGAAAGATGACCCGGCTCGACGTGCAACACGACTTGGTGGGCGTGGACTGGTGCCGGCGGGCGTTCTCCATAGAGGCAGGCGCATTGTGGGAGGCTGCCCCCCCTCTGGACTTGGGCGGCATGCTGGCCAGGCAGCTCTCGGCAGTAGACGCCTTGATCCACCTTTGCCTGCACCCGGCCCTGCACCATGGCTACGCTTGCTCCTTCATCGGCTACGTAGATATCGACCACCTCATCTGTCAGGCCGGCTCGGACCTGTTCTGGACGCGGTTGCTCGAGCGGGTCAGGCGATTCCGGGTCAAGACGACGGTGCACTGGGGCCTGATGGCGGCCCACGATCTGTTGGCGACACCAGTGCCCGCTGAGGTACTGGCCGAGTTGGCACCGCAGGGCGTGCGCTTGCACCTGCTGCGGAGGCTGGCACCCCTAAACGAGGAGGTGGTCCTGCCAGGGGCGGGAAGACAGCTTAGCGGGGTGCGGCAGGTGCTCCTCTACGTTGTGCTGGTAGATCGGCTGCAGGACGCGTGGCGCATGCTATGGAGCATTCTCTTTCCAGATCTGGAATGGTTGGCGGTGCGGTACGCCCTGGAGGGAAAGGCGCAGGCTCGTCTCTACCGCCTCTTGCACCCCTTCCGGGTCGCGCGCGCATTCGTGCGGGGATTGTACCGGCCGCTGGTGCAGAGCAGCCTGGAGTGAGATCCAAGAGGCGACGGCGACCTGTCGCCGGGAGACGCGAGATGTCAAAAACACAGGAGAAACAGGAAGTGAAGGGGGACGGCCGGTCCCACCCCATCGTGGCGGTGATCCCGGCCTACAACGAGGAACGCTACATCGGCAGCGTGGTCCTCAAGACGCGAGTCCACCCGCACAAGGCCTTGGTCGTGGAGCGCGGATCCAAAGGTGGCAGACATGGTAGCCTGTTTCAACACCCAAAGGAGGCTGACTAATGAACATCGTTGTCATCGGTATGGGCTACGTGGGTATCCCCTGTGCCGTGCTGCTGGCGGACGTCCCGGGCTTTCAGGTCACGGGCGTGCAGCGCCGTTCGGAGCGCTCTGGATGGAAGATCGATTGCCTGAATAGCGGCCGGTCGCCCTTCGAGGGCAACGAGCCGGGCCTGGCCGAGCTGATCCAGCAGGTAGCCTGCGTCAAGAAGAGTTTTCGCGTGACCGATGACTTTGCCGTGTGCCGGGAAGCGGACGTGATCCTGATCGATGTCCAGACGCCCACGGACGGGGATCACGTGCCGCACTATGAATCGCTCCGAGAGGCCAGTGCCGAGGCCGGACGTTATCTGCGCCCCGGTACCTTGGTGATCCTCGAGTCCACCGTTGCTCCGGGAACTACGAAGCACGTGGTGCAGCCAATCCTGGAGCGGGAATCAGGGCTCCAGGTGGGGCGCGGCTTTTACCTGGCGTTTTCCTACGAGCGGGTGATGCCAGGAAAGTTGTTGGAGTATATCACCGATTTCCCCCGGGTGGTCGGGGGCATCGACGAGGAGAGCACCCGCCGGGCGGTGGCCCTGTATAGTCACATTGTCAAGGCCGAGATCACACCCACCGATACCGTGACGGCTGAGGTGGCCAAGGTGGTGGAGAACGCCTATCGGGACGTGAACATCGCCTTTGCCAACGAGGTGGCCTTGGCCTGCGAGCGCATAGGAGTAGACGTCTACGAGGTGCGCAGCCTGATCAACGCCCGGCCCGACCGGGACATGCACCTTCCTGGGGCTGGCGTGGGTGGTCACTGCCTGCCGAAGGACAGTTGGTTGCTCAAGTACGGCCTGGAGACCTGCGGACGACCGGCTGCGCGAGAGGGCTTTCAGTCGGCGGGTACGCTGCGGCTGATCCCCCTCGCGCGCGACATCAATGACGCCATGCCAGCGCACATGGTGGCCCTCATTCGGGAGGCGCTGGCCGAATGCGGGCGGGAGCTGGCGGGGTCGAAGGTCTTGCTCCTGGGTGCAGCCTACCTGGAGAACGCCGACGACACGCGGAACACGCCGGCCGCGGCGCTGGCCGGGTTGCTGCGGCTGGAGGGGGCCACGGTCATGGCCCACGACCCCTACGTCCGGGAGGCCGACTGGCGCCGGGAACTGGGTCCGGGGGTGGAGGCGCCGCTGACGGCTGACCTGGGGGAGGCATTGCGGGGCGCCGACTGTGCGGCGCTAGTGACCAAACACTGCGAGTACCTGACACTGGAATGGCGCTGGGCAGCCCAAGAAATGCGCACGGCTACGCTCGTGGACGGGCGAGACGCCGTGGACATGGCGGCATGCCAAGAGGCCGGCTTTGCCGTACGCAGCTTGGGGAAAGGATAGGATCGGGTGTCAACACAGAAGGCGACCCACTATCTCGTCACCGGGGGAGCTGGCTTCATCGGTTCGCACCTGTGCGAGGACCTGCTGGCGGAGGGCCGCCGGGTGACCGTCATCGACGACCTTTCGACTCGCTGCCTAGAGAATATTGGGCATCTGGCCGGCGAGTCCGACTTCCGGTTCGCCATGGGTACCATCATTAACGAGGTGGTCAGGGACCGCCTGGTGCACCCCTTCCGGGTCGCGCGCGCATTCGTGCGGGGATTGTACGGGCCGCTGGTGCGGAGTAGCCTGGAGTGAGATCTACGAGGCGACGGCGACCTATCGCCGGGAGACGCGAGATGTCTGAAACGCAGGAAAAACAGGAAGTGAAGGGGGACGGCCGGTCCCACCCCATCGTGGCCCTGATCCCGGCCTACAACGAGGAACGCTACATCGGCAGCGTGGTCCTCAAGACGCGGAAGCACGTGGACACGGTGATCGTCGTGGACGATGGCTCGACCGACCTCACGGCCGAGATCGCCGAAGCGGCCGGGGCCGTCGTCATGCGACACGAGGGCAAGCAGGGCAAAGGGGCGGCCCTGAGCACTGGTTTCCGCCGGATCCGGGAGCTCGACCCAGCAGCCGTCGTCATGCTGGATGGGGATGGGCAACACCTGGCGGCGGAGGTGCCCCAGGTCCTGGCTCCGATCCTGCGTGGCGAGGCCGACCTGATTGTCGGCTCCCGCTACTTGCAGAAGGGGGGCGGCGTTCCCCGCCACCGGATCTGGGGTCACTGGGCTTTCACCACCCTGACCAACCTGCTATCGGGCAGGCGCATAACCGACTCGCAGAGCGGCTTCCGCGCCTTTTCGCCCCGGGCCATCGAATGCATCAGGTTTTCGTCGGAGGGCTTTTCGGTCGAATCGGAGATGCAGTTCCTGGCCAAACAGCACAACCTGCGCCTGGCCGAGGTGATCATCACCGCCAATTACGTGGAAAAGTCCAAGCGGCCTGTGGTCAAGCATGGCCTGCTGGTCCTCGACGGCGTCTTGCACATCATCGGCCAGTACCGGCCCCTGCTCTTCTTTGGCCTGGGCGGGCTGGCCTTGTTGCTGGTTGGGCTGATATGGGGCGGCTGGGTGGTGATCATCTACCAGCGGACCACTCAGTTGGCGGTTGGCTATGCGCTGATCAGCATCCTGCTGACCATCGTCGGCAGCCTGGGACTGTTTGTAGGGATCATCCTGCACTCGGTGCGGGGGCTGCTGCTGGAACTGGTGGGAGCCGACAGGGAGGCCGGGCGTGCCGGCTAGCGAGCCCCTGCCGGCAGTCGACGCTTCGACCGGCACCCGAACCGGCACTCTAGCCGGGACCGTCCCCGATCAAGCACGCAGGGCCAGCATCATCATCGTCAACTACAACGGGCG
>DATKWP010000562.1:0-3326 GCA_035529535.1 Anaerolineae bacterium
CAGCAGGGTCTGCAACGGAATCCACCAGTTCTCGCGAAAGTCTTGCCCCTCGTCCACCACGATCGCGTCGTAGCGCACCCTCAGCGCATCGGCCGCATCCACCAGCGCCTCGGGCAGTTGCCGATCGTAGAATTGGTCGTCGTCTTCCTTCACCGGCAGCATCTCCGCACGCTCGGCCAGCTCATAGCACAGGGCCTGGAAGTTAAAGACGTCCAGGTCAGGAGTTGACTTTAGTCGAGCCCGCAGATCGGCCGCCAGGTGCTTGTTGAAACAGGTGAGCAAGACGCGAAACCCCTGCCGGGCCAACCGGCTGGCCTTTTCGACGGCCAACATGGTCTTGCCCGAGCCGGCACACCCACAGATCACCGCCCGGCGATGCCTCTGGAGCGCATCCAGAATCGAGTACTGCTGCTCGGTGAGGCGAATGAGCAGGGCCTGTTCCTGGACCAAGTCACCCCACAGGGCCGGGCGCAATTCCTGGACCTTGCCCAGGAGGTCCATCAGCGCCTGAACCGCCTCCTCACCTGGGGCAGTTTCGCGCTGGCTGGCCTGGCCCCGGTAGTAGGCCAAGGCTCTGCCGATCCACTTGGAAATGCCAGCCAGGTCAGTCTTGTCGAGAATAATCTGGCGCGGCTCATCCAGGCCAAGCAGTTCCTCGCCGACGACGACGTCTGGAAAAGCGACAGCGTGGCCGACATTGATGCCACGCTGAGGTCTGTGTAGCATGGCCTGGAGTCCATCCTCCAGTGCGTACTTGCTGTACCGCGCCTGGGCGAAGGGATTTCTGATATCGTGAACCTCACCTTGATGGTCGGTACTGGTCCAACGACCGGTATCAGGATCACAGCAGATGGTGCCCCCCTTGGCCTCCAAGACCAAGATCCCACGCTGGGGGTGAGCGATGACAAAGTCTGCCTCCCCGTCGCGAGGCCGGCCCTCGCCGTCCAGCGCCTGCCAGGCGACGCTGTGGAAGACAGTGTAGTCGTTGTCCAGACGGTCGCGGAAAGCCTCATAAAGCAGCCTCTCGGCCTGGCTCTCGGTGTCCGGGCTGATCTGGTTTGGGTACATGCGGGCCATTCTTGTGAACCTCCCCTCCTCTTTCGGCCTGTTGTGCTGAGTATGCTATTTGATTGTACCCCACCCCGCCCACCCGTGCAAGCCGGCGTTCGACCACATAACGCGCAACGCACGCAAGTGGTGGCCGGGTGCCTTTCATGAGGCGACAGCCGTCACGATGTGCCGCGCCGCCGTGAAACAGGCGGCGCTGGGAGGGGACACCAGCCCAGCACCGGCGCTTTCAGGCCGGTGCGCGCCGTGAAACAGGCGGCGCTGGGAGGATATACCGGCCCAACACCGGCGCTTTCAGGCCGGTGCCATGCAAGACCCGCCCCAAATGGAAGCACCCCCGCTAGTGGCGGCGGCTTGCTGCTGTTGACTTCCGCGCCGGTTGGACTATACTGGGGCCATCTTCCTTGCGTGCAATTCGACGAGTAACTCCGTCGTATACACTGAAGGGGGCAACGTAACCACCCGCTGCACCGGGTTGCAGCGGCAGCAAAAGCACGATCTCTGACAGGGAGGTACTTGCGTATGGTCCAATTCCTGTTGTCCGTAGTATTGCCTTTCCTGGCCGTGCTCGTGGTGTTCATCCTCTTGACCGGCATCCGCTTCATCCCCAACAACCGCATCGGCATCATCGAGAAGCGCTGGAGCGCCAAAGGCTCGCTCAAGAAAGGCTTCATCGCCCTGAACGGCGAGGCTGGCTTCCAGCCCCACGTCCTGCGCGGTGGCCTGCACTATCTCTTCCCCATCCAGTACCGCGTCCACATCGAACCGCTGGTCACCATCACCCAGGGCAAGGTCGGCTACGTCTTCACTCGCGACGGCTCACCGCTCCCGGCGACCCAGACGTTGGCCTCGAACGTCACCGCCAACGACTTTCAGGACGTCGCAGCGTTCCTGCGCAACGGCGGCCAGCGCGGCCCCCAGCGCCAGATCCTGCGCGAAGGCACCTACGCCATCAACCTGGCCCAGTTCATAGTGATCACCGAGGAGCGCATCTACTACCTGCCCCTCAACCGCGCCGAGGAGACCATCATCAAGAACATGGCCCAGGTCATCGCCGAGCGCAACGGCTTCCGCCCCGTCGTCATCAAGGACTCCGACGACCTGACGGGCATCGTCACCGTGCACGACGGCCCCTCGCTGCCGCAGGGCGAAATCATCGCCCCGGTCGTGGGAGACGCCCCTGGCGACCCGCAGACCTATCACAACAAGTTCCAGGCCCCCGACCTCTTCTTGGCGGCCGGCGGCTTGCGCGGCCGCCAGTTGCAGGTGCTGGTGGAAGGCACCTACTACCTCAACCGGCTGTTCGCCACCGTCGAGATGATCCCCAAGACCATCGTCGAAGTCGGCAACGTCGGCGTGGTCGTCTCCTATACCGGCGAGACCGGCGAAGACCTCTCGGGCATCGAATACCGGCACGGCGAACTGGTGCGCCGGGGGCAGCGCGGCGTGTGGAGCGAGCCGCTCCTGCCCGGCAAATACGCCTTCAACACCTACGCCGGCAAGGTCATCACGGTGCCGACGACCAACATCATCCTCAAGTGGATCCGTTCCGAGGTCGGCATCCACCGCCTGGACGAGAACCTGAAGGAGGTGTCGCTCATCACCAGGGACGCCTTCGAGCCGTCCTTGCCGCTCTCGGTGGTCATCCACATTGACTACCAGAAGGCCCCGCTGGTCATCCAGCGCTTCGGCGACGTCAAGCGGCTGGTGGAACAGACGCTCGACCCCATGGTCTCGGCCTACTTTAAGAACGTCGGGCAGACGCGCACGTTGATCCAACTGATCCAGGAACGCAGCGCCATCCAACAGATCTCCAGCCAGGAGATGAAGGAAAAGTTCACGCACTACAACCTGGAACTGGAAGAGGTGCTCATCGGCACGCCCGAAGCAGCGCCCGGCGACAAGCTGATCGAGACGATCCTGACCCAGTTGCGCGACCGCCAGATCGCCGTAGAGCAGATCGAGACCTACGCGCGGCAGGAACTGGCGGCGGTCAAGGAGCGCGAACTGCGCGAAGCCCAGGCGCGCGCCGAGCAACAGCGGCAGATCACCCAATCGGAACTGAACATCACCGTACAGACCAACCAGGGCAAGGCGGAGTACCAGCGGGCGCTGCAACAGGCGGCCCA
Organism: Anaerolineae bacterium; assembly: GCA_035529535.1. Classification (GTDB taxonomy): domain Bacteria; phylum Chloroflexota; class Anaerolineae; order B4-G1; family B4-G1; genus DATKWP01. Next base: position 3,198 of record DATKWP010000562.1, read on the forward strand.
GATCCGCGCCCTGGCGGAAGCGGAGGCCGAGAAGGTCGCGCGGGTCGGCATCGGCCAGGCCATCGCCATCGAGGAGCAGGTGCAGGCCTACGGCGGGCCGCAGTTCCAGGTCATGCAGCAGGTGATGGC
>DATKWP010000563.1:0-6475 GCA_035529535.1 Anaerolineae bacterium
CACAGAAGGGAGAGACGGTCGTGGCGGGTGAGTACACCCGGAGCCAGAACGGGTCCACGATCGCGCTCGCCACGCCGATCAAGGTGCGCGATCTGGTCATCGGCGTGCTCGACGCCCACAAATCCGCCGGCGCAGGCCAGGCCGCTGGGGACGCGGGTAAGGAGCAGCGGGGATGGACGGCCGAAGAGATCACCCTGCTGGAGACGCTGGCCGACCAGTTGGGAGTGGCCTTGGAGAATGCCCGGCTCTATCAGGACACACAGCGGCGCGCCGTGCGCGAGCGGTTGACCGGCGAGGTCACCGCCCGCATGCGCGAAACGCTGGACGTAGATACCGTCCTGCAGACCGCCGTGCGGGAGATCGGAGAAGCACTCGGACTGCACGACGTGACGATCCGCTTCGATACGGACACCGATCAGGGGAACACGGACGGGCAGGAGTGAGGGATACGCACACGCTCGGTGTACGCCGATGGGGGCCGATGGGTACATCGGGACATCGGACGTCGGATAAGGGGACATTGCCATGGATAGACAAGCTGTAGCGGACTCAACTCCGGCGACGCAATCCGCAGTCCAGGGGGCGCTCGGTGTACCCACGCGCGGTACGGGCTGGCAGGCGGCGCTCGACGCAGAGCGCGTGCGGATCGCCACGCGCACCCTGCCGGTGTTGGTGATGGCAGGCATGGTGTTTACTGCGTTCTTCGTGGGGGTCTATTTCTTGCTGGGCCGGCCGTGGCAATGGACCTGGATGATCTTGGAGATCACCCAGGCGCCGCTGCTCATGCTAGTAGCGTACGGGCTGGCCCGCCGGGGACGCCTGGCCGCCACGGTATATCTGACGGTGGCAGCCATCAACGTCACTGCCATGATCGGGCCCGCCCTGGTGGAAGGCATGATCATTCCAGGTATCCTGGCCGGCGTGGTATCCACCATCTTCGCCCGCCTCCTGGCCGGGCGGACGGAAAACCGCATCGCATCGCTCATCTCCGGCGCGGCCATGGCGACGGGCATAACGTTGTACGGGTTCCGCGTGTTCGAGATCCTGCCCATCCCGGCCTGGGTGCAGGTGGCTACCGCCCTGGGTGGAGTCGTCGTGACCGGCATGCTCATCGTAATGGTGCTGGATTCGCGCGACCGGCAGTACGAGACGTCGCTGGCCCAGGCGGAAGCGTACGGGGTGGAGTTGGGGGCGCAGCGGGCGACGCTCGAAGAGCGCACGCGTGCCCTGGAGCGCCGCACGGCCTACCTGGAGGCCACGGCCGCCGTCACTCGAGACGCCACGTCCGTCCTGGACGTGCAGCGACTGCTCGCGCGGGTGGCCACCGTCGTCAGCGAACGGTTTGGTTTCTATCACACCGGCATCTTCCTGCTCGACGCCACCGGCGAGTGGGCGATCTTGCAAGCCGCCTCCAGCGAGGGGGGGCTTCGCATGTTGGAGCGCCAGCACCGCCTGAAGGTAGGCCAGGTGGGCATCGTCGGCTACGTGACCGGCCGGGGTGAGCCACGCATCGCGCTGGACGTGGGGGCCGACGCGGTGTTCTTCGACAATCCCGATCTGCCCGAGACGCGCTCCGAGATGGCCTTGCCGCTGCGGGCGCGGGGCAAGATCATGGGGGCGCTGGACGTGCAAAGCACACAGCCAGAAGCGTTCAGCCAGGAAGACGTGGCGGTGCTACAGACTCTGGCCGACCAGGTGGCGATGGCGATCAACAACGCGCGGCTGTTCGAGCAGGCGCAGGCCAGCCTGGAGGCACAACGGCGGGCCTACGGCGAGGCGAGCCGCCGGGCGTGGGTGGAGATGGTGCGCAGCCGCCCCAACACTCCTTACCGCTATGACGAGGGGGGGGTAACGGAGGGGCGCGGAGAGGAAGACGGCAGCTTGCCCGAGACTACGCTGCCGGTCCGAGTGCGAGGCCAGGAGATCGGCAGACTCGAGGCCCACAAGCACGCCCGTAGCGGTGACTGGAGCCCGGATGAAGTGGCGCTGCTGGAGACACTGGCCGACCAGTTGAGTGTGGCACTCGAGAGCGCGCGATTGTACCAGGACACGCAGCGCCGCGCCATGGAGGAGCGGCTGGTGGGGGAGGTCACAGCCCGCATGCGCGAGACCATGGACGTGGACACCGTCTTGCAGACGGCCATCCGTGAGATCGGAGACGCACTGGGCATCGCCGAGGTCGAAGTCCGCATGGGAGGTGAGGAGCGATGGAGATGAATGCGCAATCCATTGGCCCCTTGGAAGATGTGCGCTCGTGGCAACAACAGCTGCTTCGAGGACTATTGCGCGCCCTGCTCATCCTGGGGGCCCTGGCGCTGGCCGGGGCGGCTTATGACGCAATTGCGACCCAGAAAATCTGGGAGATTCCAATCTTTGCCTTTGCCTATGCCACCCTGTTGCTGATCACATTCTGGAGGCGCATCCCCTATGCCATACAGGCCGGAACCCTGCTGACCTTGCTGTACGCCTTGGGGGTATTTAACCTGTTGGTGTATGCCCAGAACGGCGACGGATTTATCTTCCTGTTGACCGTCCCTTTCATGGCGGCCGTCTTCTTCGGTTGGCGAAGAGCGCGCTTTGCCCTGGGCCTCACCGCCCTCACCCTGGCAGTCTTCACGTGGGTTTTCGTCACCGGTCGCCTCGTGATTCCTGTCGAGGAGCAGGTAGTGGCCGCCTCATTTGGCTCGTGGGCAAGTAAGATCGTGGTCTTCGTCATGCTGGCCCTCATGCTGGCCCTCTCGCAGGATTACCTGTTCCGCCGTCTTGTGACTGCCCTGAGCACGAGCCACGAGCTGACCCGCGAAGTAGAAGGACACCGGCTGACGTTGGAGAGGCAGGTAGCGGAACGCACCGCCGACCTGGCGCGTCGCGCCCGCTATCTGGAGGCCACGTCCGAGGTAGCCCGAGAGGCGGCCGCCGTGCTGGACCTGGGGCGACTCTTGTCCCAGGTAGTCAATCTCGTCAGCGAACGGTTTGGTTTCTATCACACGGGCATCTTCCTGGTAGACGCGAGCCGCGAGTGGGCCGAGTTGCAGGCGGCATCCAGCGAGGGCGGACAACGCATGCTGGCACGCGGGCACCGCTTGCGCGTGGGAATCGAGGGCATCGTGGGCTACGTGACCGGCCGGGGGGAAGCTCGCATCGCGCTGGACGTGGGGGAGGACGCGGTGCACTTTGACAACCCAGACCTACCCGAAACACGCTCGGAGATGGCACTGCCGCTCAAGGCGCGCGGTGACACCATCGGCGCGCTGGACGTCCAAAGCGAGGAACCGGGAGCATTCAGTGCCGAAGACGTGGCGGTACTGCAGACGTTGGCCGAGCAGGTGGCCATCGCCATCAGCAACTTGCGTTTGTTCGAGCAGGCGCAGGGTGCCCTCAAGGCGGAGCGACGAGCGTACGGCGAGTTGAGCCGCCAGGCGTGGGCCGACCTGCTGCGCACTCGCCTGGAATGGGGGTACCGCTACGACCATCAGGCAATCGCTCCAGCACAGGGAGACTGGCAACCTGAGATGGTCCAGGCTGCGCAGTCGGGTGTACCCACAATCCGCGATCCGCAACCCCGTGTACCACCTTCCCGAAAGCTGGGAGCTTTCGGGAAGGTCCGGCAATCCGCCCAACCCGCGCCAGTGCTGGCCATGCCACTCAAGGTGCGCGAACAAGTGATCGGTGTGCTAAACTTTCGCAAGCACGAGGGGGATGGACCGTGGGCAACGGCGGAGGTGACCTTACTGGAGACACTGGTCGAGCAACTGGGTACAGCACTGGAAAGCGCACGCCTGTACCAGGACACCCAGCGTCGCGCCATCCGCGAGCGGTTGACTGCTGAGGTTACCTCTCGCATGCGCGCCACCCTGGACCTGGAGGCTGTACTCCAGACTGCCACAGACGAGATATACCAGGCGCTGGGACTGGACAGAGTCACCGTGCGCCTGACGACGACAGAATAGCGCACGGCGGAATGGGGAATGGGGAATGCGGCGGATGGGAACCATCCGGATGCGGAATCACGCAACAGGCGGTAGAAGATGGGCAACGATGAACTGAATCCGGAATCAGAACTGAGAAGACGGCTGTTGAGCAGATTGATCGTGGGTCAGACGATAGCCATTTCGGCGCTGGCACTCATGGTGACGCTGGGTGGATTGCTGTTGCCCGACTCTGGCGTACTGAGCGTCCTTCCGCTGGCCATCATCGCGGCGATTGTGGGCCTGATATCTCATGCGCTGCTGCGACGAGGCCACCTACGTGCGAGCACCTATTTCTTTCTGCTCGGCACCGCGGCGGCCATCACCTCCCTCGTAACCATCCGCGGCTACCACGACGCCTCGGCCATCTACTACCTGTGGCCCATCCTGGCAGCGGCCATCCTCCTGGACGTGCGGGGCGGCATCCTGGTGGCGATGATCTGTGCCACCCTGTACGTCACCCTGGTTGTCCTCCAGTCGTCGGGCAGCCTGACCCCTCTGATCCCCTACGACCCACAGAGAGAGGGGTTCTTGACCGTCGGTTCCAGGCTGCTCATGTTCTTCCTGTTGGCGTTCCTGGGTATGCTCTCCAGCCAGAACCTGCGCCGCCTGGTGCAGCAGGTGGCTCAGGCGCTGCAAAGACTGCGAGAACTGAATGAGACGCTCGAACAGCGGGTGGCCGAGCGCACCCGCGACCTGGAACGCCGCACACGTTACCTGGAGGCCACCGCCACGGTGGCCCGCGAGGCGACGGCGCTGTTGGGCGACCCGCAACAGTTGCTCACGCAGGTGGTAAACCTGATCAGCGGGCAGTTTGGTTTCTACCACACCGGCATCTTTTTGCTGGATGCAAACGGCGAGTGGGCGGTGCTGCAGGCAGCGTCTAGCGAGGGTGGGCTTGGCCTACTGGCGCGCGGCCACCGCTTGCGGGTAGGAGAAGAGGGCATCGTGGGCTACGTCACCGGCCGCGGCGAGCCCCGCATCGCCCTCGACGTAGGAAAAGAGGCGGTCTTTTTCGACAACCCGGATCTGCCCGACACACGCTCCGAGATGGCCTTGCCGTTGCGGGCGCGCGGCAAGATCGTCGGCGCATTGGACGTACAAAGCCTCGAACCGGCAGCGTTCAGCAACGAAGACGTCGCCGTTCTGCAGACGCTGGCCGACCAGGTGGCCATGGCGATCAACAGCGCACAGCTCTTCCAGCAAGTACAGCAGAGCCTGGAGGCGGAGCGGCGCGCCTATAGCGAGTTGAGCCGTGAAGCCTGGAGAGAGTTAGTGCGTACTCAGTCCGACCTGGGCTTCGTCCGGGACGAGGAGGGGACAAGGCGGGTGAGTACACCCGCAAGACAAGGGGACGGGGAGAAGACGAGCGGACAAGGAGACGGGGAGACCAGGGAACAAGATGGGGTCGGGCTCGCTATGCCGATCAAGGTGCGCGGCCAGGTCATCGGCGTGATTGACGCACACAAGCCCGACGAGGGGAGTGCGTACACCGGTGCAGGCGAAGCCGGTGCGAAACCTGGGTGGACGGCGGAACAAACTACACTGCTAGAGGCGCTGGCCGATCAACTGGGCGCAGCACTGGAAAGTGCCCGCCTGTATCGGGACGCCCAGCGCCTGGCCACCCGCGAGCGGCTGACCCGCGAGATCACAGACAAAATGCGCCGTGTTACGAGCGTAGAGGGTATCGTACAGACAGCGGTGGATGAACTTTTCAACGTGCTGGGAGTGTCCCGTACCTTCGTACGGTTGGGAAGCACCCCCCCCTCCCCCCCTCCCCCCCCGCAAGCGGGGGGGAAAGAGGGGGGAAGCGGGGACGATGCGCGCGCAACGGAGTACCCACCGGCGATAGCGCGCAGCGCAAAATAAGAAGGGGACGCGTTAGCCATGACCACCACGATTGCCGTCAGTAACCAAAAAGGGGGAGTGGCCAAGACCACCACCTGTCTGTCGTTGGGAGCCTGTCTGGCCGAACTGAAACAGAACGTGCTACTCATTGACCTGGACCCGCAGGCCAATCTCACCATCTCGCTGGGGCTGAAACCTGAGAACCTGCACCGCGCAGTGGACGAAGCCCTGCTGGGCAACGCTTCGCTGGTCAGCGTCAGCCGTGAGAGCCCGGTATTCGGCCTGGACATCGTGCCCGCCAACCGCACGTTGATCGTCCTGGACAAAGTGCTGTACGGACGGCCGGGCTACCAGTTCCATTTGAAGAAGGGGCTAGACGGCATGGGAGAAGACTTTTACGACTTCGTCCTCATTGACTGCCCGCCCTCCTTTGGTACGCTGACCCTCAACGCCCTGACAGCGGCCGACCTGCTCATCATTCCGGTGCAGTGCGATTACTACGCGGCTTACTCGCTCCGCCACTACATCAAACTGATCCAACAGGTACGAGAGAGCGCGAATCCCTGGCTGACCTACCGTGTGCTCGTGACCATGTACGACCGGCGCAACAAGATCTGCCGGGTGATCCTTGAACAGATGCGGCGGGGGCTGGAGCAGGT
>DATKWP010000564.1:0-3751 GCA_035529535.1 Anaerolineae bacterium
CCAGGCAGCGTCGCCGCAAACTGCGCCACCTGCTCCACGTCCACGTTCGCGGCGATGTTCACGCCACAGTGACAAATGTAGACGCCAATGCGAGGTTCTGGTTCCATAACACAACTCCGGTCAAAGGTCAAACGTGAAACGCGAAACGTGAAACGTGAAGCATGTCACGCTAGGGCCAGGTCCACGAGTTCCATAATGTCCATGACCTGTAAGGTGCGGCCGCCGGTGCGGGCGGGATCGTCGAGGCCCTGCACCTTGACCGCGTCCTCCAGGGTCAAGAGGCAGAAGGGGCAGGCGACGGCCAGAATCTCGGCCCCCGTCTCGGCCGCCTCGCGCACGCGCTGGAAGGCCAGCCGTTCCTGCATGTTGGTGCCCTCGGCCCACATGCGGCCGCCGCCGCCCTCGCAACACAGGCTGCGCTCGCGGCTGCGGTCCATCTCCACCAACTTGAGGCCAGGGATGGCCTTCAGGACGGCGCGCGGCTCGTCGAAGATGTGGTTCTGCTTGCCCAGGAAGCAGGGGTCGTGGTACGTCACCGTCTTCTTCACCTCTTGGGTCAACTTGAGCCGCCCCTGCTCAATCAATTCCGCCACGAGTTGCGTATAGTGCAGGACCTGGATGCCGTCCAGATTGTACTCGTTCTTGAACGTGTTGAAACAATGGGGGGAAGGAGCCACCAGCCGGCTGGCCCCCACGCTGCGGATCAATTCCCCGTTCTCCTCCACCAGCATCTCGAACAGCCCCGCCTCCCCCATGCGCCGCACCTCGTTGCCGCAGCAACTCTCCTCGGTCCCCAGCGTGCCGAAGTCGAGCCCGGCCGCCGCGAACGCCCTCACCAGCGCCCGCGGCACCCCCTGCACCCGCGGGTCGTACGCCGGCGTACACCCCACGAAGAACAGCACCTCGCACCCCTCCTGCGCCGCCTTGATCTCCATCCCCTTGGCCCAGGCGGCCCGATCCTCGCGCGCGATGCCGGTCGGGTTGCCCTGACGGAAGATGCCCATGAGCGCATCCCCAATCGTATCCGGAACGCGCCCACCTTCCACCAGTTGGCCGCGCAGCCCGATGATCAAATCCGCCGGGCGCACGTCCTTGGGGCAGCGCTCGACGCAGGTGAAGCAGCACGTGCAGTCCCACAATTCCGGGTGTGTATCCACGTCCAGTTCAGGCTCCACCAACATCTGGTAGATCAGGCTCCGGATGTTCAACTCCGTCTTGCGCGCGACCGGACAGCCACCCGTGCACTTGCCGCACTGGATACACCCCATCAACTCCAACTGCTCAACCATCGCTTCCGTCTTCAGCAAGCCTTGCGACGTCATGTCGGTCTACCTCCTGGAGAATGAGTAGATGAGGAATGAGTAGATGAGGAATGCCGCACCAGCACCCCCAGCGCTGAAGCCGCAGCCGCCTTCGCATGGGCCACCGTGTCCGGGATATCCTTCGGCCCCTGGCAACAACCGGCCAGGAAGATGCCGTCCACGGAAGTATCCACCGGGCGCAGTTTCGGATGCGCCTCCTGGAAGAACCCGTCCGGCGAGCACTCCAGCCCCAGCAGCCCCGCCACGTCCGCCATGTCGGTCCGTGGCACCACCGCGTTCGCCAGTACCACCAGGTCCGCCTCCACCTCCACCGGCTTCCCCAGCATCGTGTCCTCGGCCAGCACGACTAAGCGACCGCCCTGGTCGCCCCGGTCCCCCCGCCGATACACCTCCGAGGGCTCTCCACGCCGGTACATCACCCGCTCGTGCTTCACCCGATCGTAGAACTCCTCGTACCCCTTGCCAAAGGCCCGCACGTCCATATAGAACACGGTGATGCGGGCGTCGGGCAACTTGTCTCGCACCAGGTGAGCGTGTTTGGCCGTGTACATGCAGCACACTCGCGAGCAGTAGGGAACACTACCTAGCGCCGCCTGTTCACGGCGGCGCTCGCGGGAGCCCACACACTTGATGAAGACCACATCCTTGGGCTCCTTCCCGTTCACCGCGATCTTGCCCATCGTCGGACCAGAGGCGGACGAAAGCCGCTCGAACTCGATCCCCGTCATCACCTCCGGGTACACCCCGTAGCCGAACTCTGGCTTCAGCCGTGCATCCAGCAGGTCGAACCCCGTGGCGACGATGATCGCCCCCACCTCCAGGTCTACGATCTCCTCTTGCTGCTCAAAGTCAATCGCGCCCGCGGCACAGGCGTCCTTGCACAGGAACGTCTTGCCACACGTCCCCCTCGACAGGTACAGGCACGCGGTTGGGTCAACGGTGTACTTTAAGGGCACCGCCTGGGGGAAAGGCACGTAGATCGCCGAGCGCTTGGCGATCCCTTCGTCGAAACGATTGAGCACCCGTCCTTTCATCCGGCACGCCGCCGCGCACGAACCGCAGCCTGTGCACTTGCTCACGTCCACGTAGCGGGGCTTACGGCGCACCTGCACACGAAACCCTCCCCTCCTCTCCCCCCCGCCTGCGGGGGGGCTGGGGGGGGTGACGGACCGGGTGTACTCACACGCGACGACCTCGCTGTACGTCATCAACTCGATGTTGGGATGGCGGCCCACGTCCACCATCTTGGGCGTCAGGATACACGCGGAGCAATCCAACGTCGGGAATGTCTTGTCCAACTGCGCCATGCGCCCGCCCACCGAAGGCTCCCGCTCCACCAGGTAGACCGGGAACCCCGCGTCGGCGATGTCGAGCGCCGCCTGGATCCCAGCGATGCCGCCACCAATGACTAATGCTGCTGGTTTGCCTAGATCCATGGTCTCCCCCTCAACCGATTTCGGATTGCGGATTTCATTCCTTTGTCATTCCGAGCGCAGCGAGAAATCTCCAACCTCCGACTTCCAACTTCTAACCCCCAACCACCACCGCATCCAGCATACTGTACAACTGCGGCACCTCGAAGCCCTTCTGCTGGCTGGCCTTGTTCGGGCAGGCGACGATGCACGCGCCGCAGCCCTGGCACAGCACCTCGATCACCTCGGCGTAGGGAGCGCCTGGCTCCAGCACGCGGGCGTCGTAAGGGCAGACCTCGACGCACAATCCGCAGGCGGCACACAATCGCGAGTTGACGCTGGCGGCGATGGCCGTGGCCTCCAGTTCGGCTTTCGAAAGCAGGCTGGCCGCGCGTACGGCCGCACCCCGCGCCTGGGCAATCGTCTCCTCCAGAAAACGCGGCGAGTGGGCCATCCCACACAGGTACACCCCGTCCGCCGCGAAATCCAGCGGTCGCAACTTGACGTGCGCCTCCAGAAAGAAACGATCCTCGTTCAGCGGCACTTTGAGCACCTGGGCGAGTTGTTCGTTGTCCGCGTTCGGCTCGATGCCGGCACTCAAGACCAGCAGGTCCGCGTCCAGCGTAAAGGTCTCTCCTTCCGGTTGCACGACGACACTCACCTGCAGCCGTCCGTTCTCGGCCTTGACTTGTGGCTTGTGGTCCTCGTGGTACTCGAGGAAGGCCACGCCCTTCTCGCGTGCCTGGCGGTAGTAGCGCTCCTTGAAACCGAAGGTACGAATATCGCGATAGAGGATAGTTACGTCCGTCTCTGGACTGCGCTCCTTGATCGCCAGCGCATTCTTCACCGCCTCCGTGCAGCAGACGCGCGAACAATAAGGATGCTCATCGCTGCGGGAGCCGACACACTGGATCATCACGACGGAGGAGGGGGTAAAGGAGGGATGAGTAGATGAGGGCTGACGCGAATCGTCATTTGCTTTTCCTGCGTCTACCTGTCCACTCAATACTTTCTCAA
>DATKWP010000565.1:0-18782 GCA_035529535.1 Anaerolineae bacterium
GGCGTCAGTCCCTCGTAGGCGGTGAGGCTCTGGGCGGTCAGGTCTACGTCTATCCAGCGTATGTTGCTGGGGATAGAGGGCGGGGCCATCGTCGCCGTCGGCGGGAGAGGAAGCGCGGTGGGTAAGGCGGGTGGCGTCGCGGCGGTGGGAGTGACGGTCGGCGTGGGGGACAGGCTCGGCGTCCCGGTCGGAGACGGTGTGGGAGTGGGGCTGCTGGTGGGTGAGGGAGTGGGCGTGAGAGTGGACGTGGGTGTAGCGACCTGAGTGGGGGTGGGGCTGGCCGTGGCGGTCGGGGTCGAAGATGGAGTAGGGGCCAGGGCCGCCCACGCGGACAGACCGTCCGGCATGAACCAGACCAAGGCACTGCTCACGAGGATGATCAGCAAGCCCAGCATGGCGAGGCCGGCGAGTACGCCGGGGCCGGGGCGGCGCCACCGGCGGCCGGATGCCGGTGCGTCAGAGCCTGTCTGAGAAGTAGCGGGCCGGGCTCCTACGCCCGGTCCACTCGGCGGCGTGGAAGCCGCCTCCGCTGAATTCTCAGGTATGCTCTCAGATGGGGAGGGGGATGGCCGTCCCTGGAGTGGGGGAGAGGGTGCGCGCCGGCGTGCCCATTGCAGCGCCGCGCGAGCGTGAGGGTTTTCGGGGTCGCTTTCCAGCGCGCGGGCGACGTAGGCCAGGCTGGCGCGCAGGTCGTCGCTGAGCCACGCCAGCCACAGCAGCGCACTCACGTTGGCCGGGTCGAGCGTTAGCACAGTGCGAAACTGGTGCCGCGCGCGGGCTTTCTGGCCGGTCCTGGCTGCAGCCTGGCCTTCCCGCACCAGGGCCGCCACCCGCTCGTCTACATGCCTCTCTGCTTGCCTCTTCAGCAACTTGCTATCTTCCCCCCCCCGCCCCCTTTCCTCGCTTTCGCGTCGGCTCAAAACTCTCTCAATCGCTCCGCCAGTTCCCGTGGCGTGTCTGCCGCGAGCGGGACGTACAGGACGCCCGGATAGTGGGTCTCGAAAAAGGCCAGCAAGTCTGCGCCCCAGCCGGCGGGGTTGACGGCGATGACGCGACGCAAGTCCAGATCGCCGATGCCCGCGTCGTCGGCGCTGCCGCCGATGGTGAAGCGGCGTGTCTCCCACGCCCCCTCGACGACGGCGCTGGCCCAGGCGGCACCGGCGCCCGGCGGCAACAGCACGTAGGTGCGGGCGTAAGGGATGCGGGGGAGACCCCGCGGTGGCCCCGGCTGCGTGGGCAGTTGGGCCGGCATGTCAGGCAGGGTCTGCAAACCGGTGGCGAGCGATTCCGGGCTTTCGGCTTCTATGGGCACGTAGACGATACCGGGGTAATGAGTAGCGAAGAAGGTGCGTAGGTCTGCGCCCCACGCAGCAGGGTTGACGGCGACGACGCGGCGAAAATCCAGGTCGCCGATGCCCGCGTCGTCGGCACTGCCGCCGATGGTGAAGCGGTGCGGCTCCCAGGTGGCGCTCATCACGGCCTGCGCCCAGGTCACGTTGGCCCCTGGTGGGAGGAGTACGTAGGTGCGGGCGTAGGGTATGCGGGGGCGGCCGCGAGGGCGTGGCAAGGGATCGAGGTAGGGACGCGGGTTGACGTAATCCGCGTTGGCCGGTAGCCTCAGCCCCTCGATCTTGAGCGAAAGGTGCAGGTGTGGGCCGTTGGTCGCTCCCGTCATGCCGGCGGCGCCGATCTCCTGGCCGGCCTGTACTGCCTGTCCCTCCTCCACCAGTACGTGGCTCATGTGCGCGTAGAGGAGCGTCACCCGGCCAACCTGTGCTACCTGGCTTCCGACGATGAGGTGGTGGCCGTAGCCGGTATTGAGCATTTCCTTCTTCGTGACGGTGCCGTCCAGGCAAGCGCGGATGGGGGAACTAGGCGGGTCGTCGTGCCTGACGTGCAGGTCCACTCCGTTGTGGCCTCCGTGCAGCGAGTGAGCGAACGACGTGTCAAAGTAGTCTTGTTGGTTCTCCCCGTAGAACTGGGTATAGTGGCGGAACTCGCTGGGCCAGGTGAAGCGCAGTGTGGCGGGAGAAGGCATGCGGGGGCGCGCTGCGACCCGGGCGACGACCGGACGGGGCTGGCCATTGGGTTCAAGCCACACCTGCGAGGCGTAGGCAGGGTCGGGTGACCTGAGGAGAAACGCATAGGCGGCCTGGACGCGCGGCCAGAACGATTGTTGCCAGGGGAAGTCGTAGCGGCACTCGTCGTACTGGGCACACGTGAAATAGAACTCGGCGTATTGGTCCCCCTTGATGGCGCTGTTGGCATTGGGATTGACGTTGGCGAATTCGGAGATGACCAACGGGATGGTCGGGAAGCGTTCCAGGTACTGGCGGACGAAACTCATGCCGCCGTCGAAGGCGCGCAATCTCTCGGCGCTGTCCCAATAGACGTGGCAGCATACCAAGTCGGCCTCCTGGATCGCCTCGCTGCAGGCTTCCAGAAAGTCGTCCTGGGCCACCGCAGGCGCGGCCCCCGGCTGGCAGGGAGGTGGCGGAGTGAGGCCGGGGAAGCCCACCCGTACCTGCGGGCCAAAGGCCGCCTTGAGCCTCCCGGCGACCGAGACGAACCAGGCCCCGAAGGCGGCCGGGCTGTCCCACGAAACGCCGTATCCGCGCGCCGGCAGGTTGGGCTCGCCGTGCACCTCCAAGTCGCGCACGCCGGCCCACACGAAGGGCTCCACTGCGGGCGCAAAGTAGTCCACGAATTCCTGCGGGGAAGTGGGACGCTCGCCCGGCTGCGGGCTGAGAAGCTGGACCAGGAAGGTGTGGATCCCGGCGTCTCGATAGGCGGACAGGTCAGAGGCCGGGTTGACGAGGGCCCGCAGTTTGAGGGCCTCCAGTCCGGCCTGGCGGATGAGGTCGAGATCGGCCGGGGTGACGGGGCCGTTCCCGACCAGTAGTCCCGCTTTGGCAAATGGCATCGTTCACCTCCCATTTTCAGCATCCAACGAGATTCTTCGCTTCGCTCAGAATGACAGGCCGCCCTCCAACTTCCAACCCTATGGCTGTTCGCCCTCGATGAAGCAGACGACGCCGTCTGCGATGCCCTGGGCCACGACGTCGGCCTGCTGCGTGAGGATGTGGCGATCGTTGCGCATAAAGCCGGTTTCGATGATGGCCGCGGGCGTCCGCCCGTCAACCTCGTAGAAGTTGTGGTAACGGGTCATGTCGTACGTGATGCTATTGGCGTGAAAGTACATCCCGGTGCGGGCGGCGTAGCACTGGGCCAGGCACGCCACCAGCCGCTTCTCTGCCTCCGGCGCCAGGCTGTCCTCGACGCTGGCGGCCTTGAACCCGCTGGCGGGTGGGTCGGCGTTGGGAAAGGCTTCGCAGGAGTCGGAGTGGATGGAGACGAGCGCAGTGGCCCAGAAACCGCTCAAGCGCGGATCGAACTCCTCGAATAGGGTCGTTTGATAGCCCAGCGCCTGCAGGATGCGGGCGACGCGTTGGGCGACGTCGAGGTTGAGCTCGACTTCGGTGAGGCCGTCGGGGCAGACAGCACCTGTATCGTTGCCCCAATGGCCAGCCACGAGGCCGATGGTTGGAACGCTGGGTGATGGCAATAGATTCGCGTCCGTGGAGGACATGGCGGAGGAAGCGACTTCGGATGTACTCATCCGCGAAGCCGCCACTACGGGCTCGCTCTGGGTGGAGGGTAGGGCAGCAGATAGGGCTGGGGACGGGGTGGGCCCTGTCGTGGTCCCTATAGGCGAGTGTGCCCCCCACAGGCCGCGTGCCATGGCTGCGATGGCTGCCATGCAAGAGATGACGACCACCAGGCGCAGGGCAATGGGGGCGGCCTCCGTGGACTCTTCGTATGCGGATGATGCGCGGCCACCTTTTCGATACGCCACGTCTGTCCTCCTGCCGAAGTGCGTCGTACGATGCCGGCGGGTGCGCCGGGCACATCTGTATCTTACTCGGGAATGGGCAGGAAGTCAACATACGTACGGGTGTACTCACCCGCAGTGTACTCACCCGCAGTGTACTCACCCGCAGTGTACTCACCCGCAGTGTACTCACCCGCCCCCACAAGGTAAAGCCGGCGGGTACGCCGGGGTGACGGGATACGCCGGGCCGATGGGATACGCCAGGCCGGCGGGATGTGCTCACCGGCCGTAAAAACGCGGAGAGCCGAGGTACCGCACCTCGGCCCTCCCCAAAAGGAGGAGAAGAAGAGAAACCGCCCCTGACTCACCCTGTATCATACCATATCTTGCCAGGCCAGACTTGACGCCTGCCATACGCCAACCCTACGGAAACCCTACGATGTGGGTACATTTCCTGCCGAGGGGAGGGTGAAGGTGACGGTGAGGCCGCCGCCGGGGGTGGGTGCGGCCCAGATCCGGCCGCCGTGGGCTCCCACGATGTGGCGGGCGATCGCCAGGCCCAACCCGCTGCCTCCCGTGGCCCGCTGTCGGGCTGGGTCTCCTCGCCAGAACCGCTCGAACAAGCGGGGCAGGTCTTCGGGCCGCACCCCCGGCCCGTCGTCGGCCACGCTGACGGCCACCTCCTGTCCCTGATCTTTCACTCGGACGACGATGTGGCCACCCTCCGGCACGTACCGGAGGGCGTTGCTTAGCAGGTTTCCCAGCACCTGGGCCAGCCGGTCCCGGTCTGCCAGGACCTGGGGCAGGTCGGGAGATGTTTCCAACGCCAGGTTGATCATCCTTTCCTGGGCCTGAGGCCGGTGGGCCTCCACGATCTCCCGCACGAACGGTTCCAGGTCGAGCGCGGCGGTGTGGAGGTGGAGTTGCCCGGCGTCCGCCAGCGCCAGTACGCGCAAGTCCTCCACCAGGCGGATGAGCGTCTGTACCTGGCCCAGCGCCACCAGCAAGTTCTCCTGGTCGGTGGGGAACACGCCGTCTACCATGGCCTCGAGCGTCCCTTGCAGGACGGTGAGGGGCGTGCGCAGTTCGTGAGCGACGTCAGCGGTCTGGCTCCGGCGGGCCTCCTCGGCGCGGGACAGGCTCTCCGCCATGTGGTTGAAGGCATCTGCCAGTTGGGCCACCTCGTCCTGGCCCTGGACCGGGGCGCGGGCCGAAAGGTCCCCCTCGGCGATGGCCCGGCTGGCGGTGGTGAGACGCCGCAAGGGGGCGATGATGGAGCGAAACAGGAGTAGGCCGATGATCAGCGCAGCGGCCAGCGCAGCCAGCGCGGCAGCCCAGAGGGACGTGCGGACGCGGGCCAGGAACTGAGCCTGAGGCGCGTCCAGACCGGCGACGGTCGAAGCCTGGGGGGCGGGCAGCAGGTAGCCGACGGCCCGGTTGTCTATGGTGACGGGAATGCCATTTTCCAGTTCTGCCCGCGAGGCGGTGCCGGCGGGAAAGCCCGTAGTATCGCCCACGATCTGCCCCTGTACATCGGCCAGGCGGAAGTCGAGCCGCGCAGTGCCCATCCCCCCACTGTTCATCCCCCGACCGTAAGGCCCCATCATCGCAATGAGGGTCGGCAAGGCCTCCTGGATCCCTTCCCACGAGCCGTGGCTCGTATAGTAGACAGCCAGTTCGATCACCTGCCGGTTCCATACCCCTCCGTGGGCGACGGTGTAACGGCGGAACTCGCTCTCGGTGACCCGTCCGGCCATGAGGGCTACGGTCCCGACGGCGACCAGGATGATCGCCAGGAAGGCCAGCATCCCTTTCCAGAAGAGACTGCGCATAGCGAATCGGCGAATGGGGGAGGCTACGGGGCCTCCAATTCTGAGTTCAAGCGATACCCTACTCCCCGCACGGTGAAGATGTAGCGCGGGCGGACAGGGTCCGGCTCAATCTTGCGGCGCAGGTTCTTGACGTGGACGTCCACTGTCCGCTCGTAGGCTTCGAATGCGACTCCCTGCACCGCCTCCAGGAGTTCGCCCCGGGTAAAGGCCCTGCCGGGAGTATTCATCAGCGTTTCCAGGAATCGGAACTCGGTGGGGGTCAGGTCTACCGGCTGACCTGATACTGTCACCGTGTGGGCGGCTATGTCCAGGGTGAGGGGGCCGGCACGGAGGATCGAGGGGATTTCAGGTGGAGCCTGGGCGCGTCGCAGGACGGCGCGGATGCGCGCGACCAGTTCGCGGGGGCTGAAAGGCTTGGTGACGTAGTCGTCGGCCCCCAGTTCCAGGCCCACGATGCGGTCGGTTTCCTCGGCCCGGGCGGTGAGCATGACGATCGGGACGTTCCGCTCGCGGCGGATGCGCCGGGTGAACTCGAGCCCGTCCATGTGGGGCATCAAGACGTCCAGCACCACCAGGTCGGGCATCTCGTGGCGGGCGACGTACAGGGCCTGTTCTCCGTCGGAGGCGATTGCCACGCGGAAGCCGGCCTCCTCCAGGTAGGCCCGCACCAGTCGCACGATCTGCGGCTCGTCGTCAACAACCAGGATGGTCTGAGCCATAGGCCCAGTATACCCGTAATGCAGAAAAAAGGGAAGAGAGGCGACGCGGTAGACGCTCCCGCTGGACAACAGTCCAGCGATTGGGTGGGACGGCGGACTGTTGTCCGCCGGGAGCGCGGGAGGGGGAGGGGGACGGCGGACTGTTGTCCGCCGGGAGCAGGGAGGGGAAGGGGGCCACAGCCCACTGCTGGGCTGTGGCCCCCCACGAGCCACTTACAGGGCAGAGGTTATTGGTGCCGGAAGAAGCGGAGAGCGCTGTCAAGCCAGTTTATGTGCCTGAGGGCGCGCCCTCCTCCCCGGGGACCGGTTCCGCTCCCCGGCTGGGTTCCGCCCTCGGAGCCACCCCCGGAGCCGCTCCGCCCCATCCGGCCACCGCCGAAAGCGCGGGGCATCCAGGTCTGCTCCATCTGAACGGAGACGTGTTCGGTCATCTCCGCCAGCATCTCGTCCGCCTGTTCCTGGGTCAGCCGTCCGTCGGCCACGGCCTGCTCCAGCGCGGCCTGGCGGTCCGCCAGAAAGGCATCTACGATGGCCTGCGGCTCCACACCCTGTGCCTGGGCGATCTCGGCGAAGGTCTGACCTTCCTGTAGCGCCGCGATCACTTCGTCCACCGTAAGGCCGGTGGTCTCAGCCGTGGCGTCCACCAGCGAGAAACCGCGCATCCCAAAGGACAGGCCACCCGCCATCCGGCCGCCGCAGTCACACGAGCCGCTATTGCAGAGAGGCCGATCATCGAGTGGCGGTTGCGGGCCCTGGGCGTAGGCCACGCCCACGGCTCCCAACAGCACAGCCAGCAGGCTTACTGCCCCCAACACTACGTACAAACTCTTACGCTTCAACATCTACATATCTCCTGAGAGTGATTTTGTGCCCGTAGTATATCCCAGGAGTATGAAGATTCTGTGAATGTAACGTAAGGGTTGGATGAATGTCTGCCTCACCCTCATCCGCGTGATCTTCCCACCGGGAAGATGGCGTCTTCCGCTCATCAGTCGCCTTCGAAGTAGTAGAGCGACGGGATGTGGGCGAAGGCAGCCCGGAACACGGGCTTGAGCCGGTCGTAGGCCCAGACCGCTTCGACGTCCCGTAACTGCGGGTTGCCCAGCAGGTACTTGACCAGCCGGTGGGCATTGACGCCGCCGCCCACGTCTTCGCCCTGGCGTAGCAGCGTGCGGACGGCCTCTTCGACGAAGGCTGGCGTCAGTTGGGCACCAAGCGCCTCCACCTGTTGTCCTAACTCTTTGTACTTCACGGGTCTCACTTCCTCTCCTGTAACATCTCAGCCTGCTGAAAAGGCGGCTTCTGGAGCAACGTCTTCCTTCACGGGCAGGTGACAATTCCCTGCGCCCACAAGCAGTCGGCGCAGGAAGGGCACCAACCCTAGCAACCATCGTTAGCAGCGGCGATATCACACGTATCGCGCAGGTCGCAGTCCACGCACGAGGGGAAGTTGAAGCGACGCACCTCGGCGCGGAACAGGTAGACCTTGTGCACGTCGGCGCGCAGGGGATGAAGCACGAGCCCGGTTTCCGTTTCTTCCAGCAGCAGTTCCGCGCCTGCCTGCAGCCCGCAACGGCGATAGAGTTCTGGAGAGAGCCTTATCCCGCTCTCAGTGTCGAGGGTTACTCTGGGCACTGAGTGTCTCCTTCCTTTGCTCCCCTTTACGCTCTCAGCCCCCGTCCCGGGGGCGTCCGCCTGCGTCTTCCGCAACGGGGGTTTGGCTGAAGATCTCTAGCGCGCTACCTGGCCTTTGAGCGCATTCTCCACTGCGTGCACCACTTCGTCCAGCGTGGGTACTCTCCCTCCGGCGACGAGTTTCCCGGCCGCGAAGCACATCGGTACAGTATTGGCTTTGTGGATGGCATACTTTAAGTTGTGGCTCGGCTCCTCCAACCACGGCACGCCCCGCTCAAAGACCACCAGCCGCACCTGGTCGGGATAGCGACGAACCGTTTCTTCCATCACTGCGATGACCTCCCGGCACTTGCTCGTGGGTGGCTGGGCAATATAGACTTCCAGTTCAACTTTGTCGTCCGAGATCATCCATTTTCCTCTATTGGGGTTGGGTGGGGCTCTTGTGCTTGCCCCACTTCTAATAGCAGTCTGACCAACGCCTCTTGCACATCAGGGGGCAGCCGGGCAGCCTGGACCACGGACTGCACTCCTTGAAGGGGGCAGCCCACGAGCGCATGCTCCAACTGCTCCAGTACTGCCTGGTCGCTGACGAGCAAATCGCCCCGAATGCGGGCCTGGCGGATGGTGCTACCGTCCACGTCGGCAGAGAGAGATACCGTACCGCCCTGCGTCCTGGCCGAGACGGTTACCCCGTAGGCTTGCTGTGTGCCCAGGTTCCACTCGTCCGTGCCGTACTTGACCGCCAGCAACTCAGCGGCCAGTGCCTGCTCCTCGGGTGCGAGGTCACCGGGCACCGGCTGGATGCCCAAGACTGTGCTAAAGTTGGCTGCAAAGCGTTGCATCACCTCGTCCATGTCCAGTTCCTGCCCCACCTCCCGCGCCAGTGAGGTCACCCGCTCCTTGACTGAACGGGCTGCTTTATCGGCAAACTTGAGCGCCGGCGGGGTCAGCACTCGCTCCATCACGTCGAAATCCATGTGGACCAGGAACGTGCCGCTCTGCACGAAGGTGTCGTACCAGGCGATCTGGGCCGACCCGTAGATCTTGCGTTCGCCGACCAGCACGTCGTTCCTCCCGTGGAAGTGGGCGACGACGCCATAGTCGGCGCAGGTACGGATGACCGGCCCGGCGAACAGGCGGTATAGTTCCTCCTCGCTTTGATGGAACGTCACGCGGGGGAAGAAGGCCGAATAGCAGAAACTGCCCAGGTCGTGATACACAGCCCCGCCGGCGTTGAGCCGGCGCACGATCTTGATGCCGTGCTCCCGGCAAAAGTCCACGTCCACCTCGGCCCAGGTGTCCTGGAACACACCGACGAACACGGCGCGGCGCACCTGCCGCAGGCGGAGGGTGGGTGGGGAGAGTCCCTCGTCCACCAGCCGCACCAGCGCCTCCTCCACCGCGAAATGGTGGTGGGCGTCGGTGATGCCATCCCGCAGCAGACGCCACTCAGTCGGTGTACTCACCCGGCTCATAGTACCGGCACCGTTCCTTTTTGCATTCCTCGTTACGCCCTGAGAATTCACAGCGGATCGTCAAAGGCAGGTTCAGGTCCAATTCGTAGCGCAAGAATGCGACTGCCGTTTCCAGCGCGAGGTACACACTTTGCTTGCAGCAACGTGGACCTCCCCCATCGGCGATAGCCTGCAGGGCCTCCGCAGTGGCTTGCAGGGCCAGCGCACGCTCGCGGTCTTTCAGGTAGGAGGCACCAGTCAGCATGGATACCAGCGCTCCCACGCTCACCGCTGCCCCGCACTCGCCGCGTGTGCCGCACACGGCGAACGGGATGTCGGACGTGCGCTCGATGGCCGACGCTAGCCGGCCAGGTTTGAGCGGGCGCTGGCCGCTGTTGGACAGGGCCGCCAGCATGGCCGGGGCGACGAGCACGTGGTGGGCCGGGCCATGCATCACCATCGCCGGATGCTTCAGGACCAGGTTCACGATGACGCCAGGGTCGGTCTCTCGAGTGCCGGCGCAGATTCGTTCGATCGCCTGAACGGGGTTGGCCAGTTGGCAGTCTTCACAGACGTGGTGCCCGTTGGGGCACAGGTACTCGGCGCGCGTTTCTTGCCCGCAGAAGGAGCACGAGGCGACGGTGTCCGTCTGGAACAACTCGGCGTCGCACAGAATACAAGGGTACGATGCGGCGGGTGATCCGATGGTCCGATTCAGTTTCTCCATCGTCTTCACCTCGCTACCCGTCTTTTTGGACTGCAGAAAGCCATGTGGGGGAGCCATTTCTCGAGCGCTGCTCATCCAATTGGCCGAAAGGCATCCAGAACGGTACGTGGCGGGAAGGCGATGGCCTTCGGCGGGCACACGCTGGTGCACGAACTGCATCCCACCTGGCATTTGAACGGCTCCACTACCGTGGCTTTGCCATCGGGGGTGGGCTCAAAGACACCGAACGAGCAGAACTTGAGACAGGCCCCGCAGCCATCGCATAGATCGAGGGCGACGGTGGGGAACCAGGGGACGTGTTCGCGCCGGTATCCCCGCCACGTGCCATAGTCCACCCCCTTCGGCGTGCAGCCACACAGACGTTGCTCGGCGTACTTGTGGTACTCGCGTAGCATCGCCTGGGCGAAATCGTCGGCTGCCTGCTTGGGGATGTAGTTGTACTTTTTCCGCGCCTGCTCGACCAGCGTCAGTCCCAGGTCGGTCTCATCGGGCCGGTGGCCTTGCTCGTACAGTTCGTCGAATATCTCGTCCAACCCCTGTATGCTTGCCGGTCGCTGCCCCACCAGGATTTGGCGATGACTCAGTTTAGCCATACAGCCCTCGCTTCCATGATCTTCACGCCGGAGAGTTTGTCAACCCAGTAACTCGGCCAGTCGCCGGCCGCCCTCGGCGAACGTACCCTCTTGCAGGCGGGGACGTTTGGCCAGGAAATCGTTTCATTCGGTGGCTTGCCCGGCTTGGAGCAGTTCCTCGATCTGGGCACGGATGGCCGGACCGTTAACCTTGCCGCCCGACGAGAACAACCTGCCATTGATATATACCACCGGCAACTGTGCGTTGGGGGGCAAAGGCGGGCAGGCCGGATCGAACAGGTCAACGTATTCGACCTGCACCGCCTCGCCAAAGTGCGCTACCAGTTGGCTGGCCACCCAGGTTGTGGCGGCGCACCAGGTATCCTTGACACCCCCGGCGCAGGCGACCGGCGCACCCACGACATAAACGACAATGGGTACGCTCAGCGGCAGCAGCCTGGCCCGGCGTTCGGTCCGCAAGTAGGGAGCGCGAGGCTTGCACCGTCGCCGCCGCGGATCACCAATCCAGCCGAAATGAGTTGCCGGGTCTTCTTGCCCTGGCATTGGGGGCACTCGGGCGTTAACCCAGCCTCTTTCTCTTTGATCGAGGCGCGGACCTCGAAAGTCTCATCACATTGCTCGCATCGAAAAGCGTAAAACGGCATAGTGACTCCTTTCTGTCAACGGCTCAACAACTCCCTGGGCCAGCCAACGAGGCGAAATCTATACCCAGCAGTTGACTGATCTCTTGATTCACCACGGGCAGACAAGCGAGGGCAGCTTGCTGAGCCTCGGCGTAGTCCATAATGACAGGGTTGGCTTGCGCATCTCGCTGTAGCATGCGCAAGTTGTCCACATCCGCCTGTGTCAGCATCCCGCGTGACTGGCGCTTGCGCAAGTCAGCCTGAGCGGCTGACAGGCGTTCAAGCAGGCTATGCGCCTGCTGGTCTGCTTCCAGGCGCGCCTGCGCCTGATGGTAATGGACAATCGGTTCGGCGCGCAACAGGTTTTCTACCAGGGCCTCGATAGCAGCCAACAGGTCAGCAGGAAGTGTCATAGATAGTGTGTCATTCATCGCATACCTCTCAGCAGCAACCCGGTCCACAGGCAGCGGTGAAACTCAACCCGATGTGGCGGGAAAGCAAATCGGCGGCGGCCCGGCAGAGCGTTGTGAGGTCTGCCTGCGCCTGCAAATAGGCAGCGACGGCTGGCTCGACCAGGAATGCCTCTCGCAGCCGATCCAGTTCAGCCTGGTCTTGTACGCTCACTGCCTTCAGCATTTGCATCACCTGCAGCGAGCGCTGTTTGGTCTGAAACGCCCGGATCACCCGTTGGGCAGCCTCGTCGCAGCGCAGCCGTTCGGCGGCCTGTTCGAAAGCCTCGAACTGTGGCGTCCCGGCCAGCGCCTCGGCAAAATCGCGTGCTGCCTGGCGCACCGCACTTGCCAATCCCTCATTTGCTGCTCGTGTTTCGATGACCTTCTCCGCGATTTCCATAAACTTGATCTCCTAACTTGGTCAGGACGTCCAGCCCCTTCACTTCGTGCGGCAAGAGCGGGATGTGTAGAATGGGTACGGCGAAACGCTGCGCGATCTCGGCCAGGTATTTCTCTTGCATCGCCCGGCGTGCTTGCGTGTAGGGCGTGGTGCATTCTTCCGGCGGCAGAACGAGGTTGGCGACGGCCAGCCCTGGTTCGATCCCGACCGTGCGCAGTTCCTGGACGGCACGGTAAGCCTCGACGATGGGCGTGGATTCCGGGTACATGACGAATGCAAATGTGCTGCGGTCCGGGTCGCGCATCATTTGGATCACCTGCCCGAAACGTTTCTTGGCGACGTCGTCGGCTGCGGCTGTGTCCACCGAGGCAAAGATCTTGACGTCGAGTTGCTTGCTCCAGTCAATCGGCAATTCCAACAGACGTAACGTGTGGCCGGTCGGCGCGGTGTCGAACACGATGCTGTCCCATTGTTCTTGCGAGGCAAAGTCAATGAACTTGTCGAAAGCAGCCATCTCCTCGGTGCACGGGCTGTCCAGTTCTTCGGCCATCGCCTTGATCGCCTCCGGCGGGCGGCCACGTTGGCGGGCATCGTCGAGGATGCGCGCCTTGTACGCCTCGGCCGCGCCCTTGGGGTCAATCTTGGCCGCCCACAGGTTCGATACGCCAGCGATGGGCCGGGCCTCGTCGCCGACGGGCACGCCCAACACGTCACCCAGGTGTGCGGCTGGATCGGTCGTCAACAGCAGCGTCTCGTAGCCCTGGCGCGCCAGCCAGACCGCCGTCACACACGAGGCCGAAGTCTTGCCCACGCCCCCCTTGCCGGCGAAAAAGACCACCCGCCGGTGGCCGTTCGGCTCCACGCGGGTCAAGACGTCGCTACGGGGTGAAGCGATCGGCACTTGCACCTGCGGGCACGCGGGTGTCTGTGTTCGTGGGCGAGGTCTGGCGTCGAACAACACCTCGGCGACTTGCCGCAGGCGGGCGACGCCTTTGATCTCGCCGTCGAGCAGGAACATGCGACGGGCGGGCAGTGGCAGTTCGCGTGCGATCTGGTCGAGGTAGTGTTCCTGCATCGCCACCCGTTGGGCGAAGAACGGATTGGACGCCTCTTCGGGCGGCAGGATGCCGTTGACGATGAGTTGATGGGTGTGAATGTCCAGTTTGGCCAGTTCGCCGGTGGCGCGCTTTGTTTCTTTGATCGGCGTAGCTTCGGGCTGTAGCACGAAGATGAAGGTCGTCTGAGTCGAGTCGCGCATCGCAGACAGGGCGCGCTCGTACTTGAGTTTGGACGCCTGGATGGCCGCCGACGGGCCGATACAGGTCTGGCCGTTGGCCGTACTAGATTGTTCGATGGTATGTACCCACGCGGCAGGCAACTCTAGCAGGCGCAGCGTGTGGCCGGTGGGAGCGGTGTCAAAGATGACCACGTCGAACGCCTGCACTCCAGGAGAGGCGGGCACGTCCAGAAAATCGGTGAAGCGGTCGAAGGCAGCCACTTCCGCAGTACATGGGCCGCTCATCTGCTCCTCGATGACCTGCACCATCTGTGGAGGGAAGACGGCACGAATCGGGGCCAGGGCCCGCTCTTTGTATTCGTCGGTAGCCTTGTCCGGGTCAATCTCCATCGCCGACAGGTTGGACAGGCCCTGGATCGGGGTGATCTTGTGGCCGATGGCCTGCTCGAATACGTCGGCCAGGTTCGAGGCCGGGTCGGTCGTGACAATGAGCGTCTTGTGGCCCTCGTCAGCGTGGCGCACGGCACTGGCGCAGGCCATCGAGGTCTTACCCACGCCGCCCTTGCCGGAGAAAAAGATAAACCGGCTACTCATACGTTTGCTCCATTGAGAAAAGATTTGACTTCGGCCAGGGTGGGGTATGCTCCCACTTTGACGATCTGGTCTCGTACGACGGTGATGGGCAAGGCGGCCAGTTGTCGTTCGCGTACCAGGCGCAGGACTTGTGCGTTGTCGAGGAACGCCTGGGGGTGGCTGGTCATCTGGTAGCGCACGACGCTCACGCCCTCGGCCTGCAATGCCAGGATCATCTCGTTCACGTCGAGCAGGGTCTGGTCGAGCGTCGGCCCGCACACACCGGCAGAACAGCACATCGGCGGGTCAAAGATCTCTACGCGTGCCCCATTCGTAGATACGGTCTGCGTTGATTGGATCGTTGCGTTGGGTTCACTCATCTAGTTCAACCTCCTTCGAAGTATTGGGACAAAAAAAGCGGCGTCGGCAAATGAGGCGAACGCCGTTTACCAGTTTGCAGCGTGCAGGCTCTCTGCGCCCGCCAGACGTGGCCCGCACGTCGGCAGGCGTGGCTGGATGCGCTCGGGGTCCAGGAAGGCTGATACTTGCTCGCGCAGTTCGGCCAGTTTCTCCTGGTTCACCGAGTAATACACCCAGCGCGCATCGAATGGGTCGCGCTCAACATTCACCAAACCGGCCTCACGTAGGATCTTGAGATGATGCGAGATCAGGTTCATCGGCAGACCCAGCCGGCCACCCAGGTGACAGTTACACTGCACGCCTTCCACCAGCAAATCCAGGATCGCCAGGCGGGTTGGATCGGCCAGCACTTTCAACGCATTGGCCAGTTCGACGACGTCTGCGGGTTTCCCGTTCATAGTTATCCCCGTCCGTGCGCAACCTGATAGTTCAACAGTGGTTGAATTATACTACACACTTACGCCGATGTCAAGCGGCGTTCTGTCGGCCCCACAATGCCCTCATCGCGGTGCGAATGTGCGGGGTGATCCGCCGAAAGGCCGGCGAACAAGCCCAACAACTCCGCCAGCCGCCGACCACCCTCGACAAAGTCCTCCTCTTCCAGGTGAGGACATGCGGACAACTCACGGTTACCCAGCAGCAGCCCGAAGGCGAGAGCCATGCAGGTGGCTTCACCGCACGCCTTGCAGTTCGACTTCGGCAGCAGCCGGTACACGTCCAGTGGCCGCAACAGCCTGCGCCGTTCGTAGAGCGGGGTGATCTCCTCCCGCCGCTGCCAGGTATCGTTGCACAGGTTCTTGAACCAGTTGAGTTGTGCCGCGGCGTCCTCGGCCCCCTCCACCTTGGCCATCGTCACCACGCGGGAGTAGAAGGTGAGGATGCGCTCTCCTCGTTTGATGGTCACCGTTTCGGCCCCAGGGTTGTACATCAAGTTGGGTATAGTCGCGTTCAAGTAAGGGAAGACGGGCGAGATGTCGTCCAAAAACTCGGCCACGACCCGGTTCTTGCTCGGGTCGGCGATGCAATCCCGCACGTGGGTGATGGTGAAACTGCGCCACAGCAGATCGTTGTTGCTCATCGGCTTTTCTAAGAAGCCATCATCACCTGCAGCGGCTTGATGACGCCCTGCAATGCGGCTACCACGGTTTCCACCTGCTCGACGGTGTTCTCTCGCCCCAGGCTGAAGCGGACGGCGCCCTGAGCGATGCCCGGCTCCAGCCCCATCGCCAGCAGCACGTGTGAGGGATCCAATGCGCCCGAAGTACAGGCTGAGCCGCTGGAGACGGCTATGCCCTTCATATCCAGTCCCAGGACGATGGACTCCCCCTCAATGTACTCGAAGCAGGCGTTGAGCGTGCCGGGCAGGGCCTGAGTCGGATGCCCGTTGCGCCGCACTCCCTCGACGTTGGCCACGATTCCGTGCCACAGTCGCTCCCGCAGGCTCGCCAGGCGGCCGGCCTCCTCCTCCATCTCTGTTAGCGCCAGTTCCGCCGCCCGGCCCAGCCCCACGATGCCGGCCACGTTCTCCGTCCCGGCCCGGCGGTTGCGCTCATGGTGGCCGCCGTGCAGCAGCGGGTCGAGCCGGGTACCCTGGCGTACGTACAGCGCGCCCACGCCTTTGGGGCCGTAGAGTTTGTGAGCCGAAAGGGAGAGCAGGTCCACTCCCAATTCGTCCACCCGGGTGGGCAGTTTACCGAAGGTCTGTATTGCGTCGGTGTGGAGGAGCACGTCTTTCTCCCTGGCGATACGCCCGATCTCGGCCAGAGGCTGCACTGTGCCCACCTCGTTGTTGGCGTGCATGACGCTGATCAGGATCGTATGATCGTTGATGGCCCGGCGCACGTTATGCGGGTCCACCATACCATACTCGTCCACTGGCAGATAGGTGACTTGAAAGCCCTGCATCTCCAGGTACTGGCAGGTGTGCAGCACCGCGTGATGCTCGATCTGGGTGGTGATGATGTGGTTGCCTTTCTCTCGCAGGGCGCAGGCGACGCCCTTGATGGCCTGGTTGTCCGCCTCGGTACCGCCGCCGGTGAAGACCACCTCCTCCGGCCGGCAGCCCAGTGCCTCGGCCACCTGCTCCCGCGCCCGGTTGATGCCCTTGGCCGCCGCGCGCCCGCAGGTGTGAATGCTCGAAGCATTGCCGAACACCTCATTCAGGTAAGGTGACATCGCTTCCCGCACCTCCGCCCGCAGAGGCGTGGTGGCGTTATGATCCATATAGATCGCTTCCATCGTTCCCTCGACTGTGCCGTGCACTGCCGGGGTTTCTACGCCTGCAGCACACCCTGCACGATGACGTCTCGGCCACCTGCCCGCGCTATCCACAGCGCTTGCGCAGTGCGGCCTCGACCTTTGCGGCGATCACTTCTCTGACGAAGCGGTACATCTCCTGTGGATCGTTTCGCCGCGCCAAGCGCATGACCTGCCGCACCTCGTTCTCATCCAGAATGATCAACGTCTTTTCGATGCGCTGCTTCGCCATCGCTGCACCTACAGGATACCCCGCAAGGATTCGACGGCGTACGCAATCTCAGCGGGCGTGGTAAAGTAACCAGGACTGAAGCGCAGCGCGCCGCACTCTAGCGTCCCGGCCACACGGTGGGCCTGCGGCGCGCAGTGTAGGCCGGCTCGGGTCGCCACGTCGAAGACCTGGTCCAGCACGGCGGCCAACTGGTCGGGCGCGTAGCCTTCGACAGTGACGGAGACGACCGCCGTCCGCTGCGCCGGGTCGCCTGGTCCCAGGGTGGTCAGCCCGGCTATCTCCTGGAGCCCCTCGATCAGCAGCCGGGTCATTGCCATCTCGTGGGCGCGGATGCGCTCCACGCCCTGCTCCAGCACGAAGCGCACGCCCTCCAGCAGCCCGGCGATCCCCGCCGCGTTCTGCGTGCCGGCCTCCAGACGCGCCGGGAGTGTTTCTGGCATCGCCTCCGAAGCCGACTCGACCCCCGACCCGCCTTCGACCCACGTCTCCAGCACCACGCCGGGCCGTACGACCAGCCCGCCGGTGCCGTGGGGGCCGTACAGTCCCTTGTGCCCGGCGAAGGCCAGCAGGTCTATCTGCATTGCCTCCATGTCAATCGGGTAGGCGCCAGCGGTCTGGGCCGCGTCCACCAGGAACGGGACACCGCGATGGCGGCAGACTTTTCCGATCTCGGCGACGGGCAGGATCGTGCCCAACACGTTGGAAGCGTGCAGCGTCGCCACCAGCCGCGTGTCGGGGCGCAGGGCCGCCGCCACGTCCGCCGGGTCAAGCGCGCCGTCAGAGGCACAGGGCACGGTGGTCACTTCCACGCCGCGCCGCTCCAGCGCCTTGAGCGGCCGCCACACGGCGTTGTGCTCGATGGAGGAAGTGACGACGTGATCGCCCGGTTTCAGCAGCCCCTTGAGCGCCATATTGATGGCCTGGGTGGCGTTCATCGTGAAAACTATGCCCTGCGGATCGGGCGCATTGAACAGCCGGGCCAGGGCTTCACGGGCCTGGTCGGCGATGCGTTGCGCCTCCTCTTCCCGCCGGTGCCCGCCTCGGCCGGGGGTCGCGCCCACCTTGCGCATGAAGTGGTCCAGCGCCCGGTAGACCGCTTCCGGCTTGGGCCAGCTCGTGGCGGCGTTATCCAGGTAGACAGTCATCTTCTCCCTCTATCAAAATGCCGCGCCGCCGGGCGGCCTCGCGCACTCTCGGCGCCACCACGCGCCGGAAGAACGCGACGGCCCCTTCCACGTCACGGTCCAGCACTACCTGTTTCAGTTCGATGATGTCCGGCCCTTCCAGTGTCAGCCAGATATGGCGCGGGCGCTGCGGCGAGTGTGCCTGGGTCAATGTGATGCCTCCCAGTTCCATCTACATACTCCGCCGGGCCAGCGTGCGCGCCGCCAGCCAGAAGAGGACTACCGCGAAGGCCACCAGCACGCCCAGGTCGAGCGCCGCCGAAACCGATGCCCGGCCGTTCAGCGCCGCTCGCAGCGCTTCGACCGCGTAGGTCAGCGGGAGGGCGCGGGCCACGACCCGCAGGGCAGGCGGCATGGACGACAGCGGCGTGAAGATGCCGCTCAGGAACATCATCGGGAAGCGGACGAAATTCGCCAGCGTCTGCGCCTCGAACACCTCGCGCACCGCCACCGAGACGAGCGCCCCCAGCGCCGAGAAGGCCGCCGCCGAGAGCAGCAACGCTGCGACGAGCAGCGGCCAGTGGACGGAGCCTGCGCCAAAGACGGCCAGGGCGACGACCAGCACCACCGCCGTCACCGTCAGCCCGAAGGTCATCCCGCCCAGCAGTTTCCC
>DATKWP010000566.1:0-3546 GCA_035529535.1 Anaerolineae bacterium
CCTGGAGGATGGCCGGCCAGTTCAGGTTGCCTTCGCCGATCTCGGCCATGCGCTGCTCTCCCTCCGGCCCCACGGCCATGTCCTTCAGGTGCAAGAGCGGCTCCCGCCCGGCGCATTGGTGAACCCACGCCGCCGGGTCACCGCCGCCGGCCTGGATCCAGTAGGTATCAATCTCCGCCTTGAGCATGGCGGGGGGAGCCTGCTCGTACAGCCTCTCCAGCCACGTCTGGCCGCCGTAGCGCCGCAGTTCGTGGTTGTGGTTGTGGTAGGAGAAATCCATCCCCTCCCGGGCCAACCGTTCGGCGACTGGGGCCAGTTCATCCAGGAAGCGCTGCAGGCCATCCAGGCTGTAGTATTCCGCGGGCAGCCCGCCGATGGCCGGGTGGGCGCATCTACACAACTGGTGCTCGGCGATGACGGCATCCAGGTCGTTCAGGAAACGGCTCCAACCGGTGTGGGTGCTGGCTACCGTCAGGCCGTGGTCTTCCACCAACCGGGCCACCTCCTGGGGGTCCAGCGGGCCGAAGCCGGAGATCTGGATCGCCGTGTAGCCGATGGCGGCGACCTTGTTGAGGGTTTCGGCGACGCCCGGCAGGGTCTGGGTGAACTGGCGGACCGTGTACAACTGTGCTCCGAGTACGTGCTTCTCCATGATAGGCTCCTTCCAATCCTTAACGCAAGGGCGCCAGGTCGCCAAGACAGCGCTTTCCTCTGCGCCTTTGCGCCTCTGCGGCTCTGCGTTAAAGCAGATTGAGTTGCAGCGGGGTCATGCGCGATTTGAGGTCATCCAGGCATGCGCTCAGTGTTGGGTCCATATTCCCTTCCGCCCTTTCGCAGCAACCCGTTTATCGTACCACAAGTAGCCCGAGACTGCAAAGGCGGCACCGGCAGGCGGCGGGCGTGGGGAGGCAGTCCCCCCCCCCCACGTAGTGGGGGGCTTGCACGAAGCCACGAAGCCCCCACCACAGGTGGGGTCACTGCTGGGCCAGGGGTGGCTATGGCCCGATAACCCATTCTGGCAACCTGACAGGTAAGAGAGCAGGGCGTAACTTCCCTTCTTCCAGATCGGTGTGGGGAAACCGAAACAGGACGATCTGCCCCGCTTGTTTCACGAGAACACTACCTTCAGATCAGAAGTGGTATACGCCGGGGTGTCTTCATCCTCCATCCCCCGCATGGCAAAGGACAAAGATAGGTTAGACCAATCTTTTTCCTCTTGCCGGACCGCCTTGCGCTCTGCCTTTGCCAGAAGGTACTCGGCGAAATCTAACACTTCCATCTGGAAGGATGCGGGTAGCCTCTGAACATACTCTTGAATTCTATCGCCAAGAATCATCGGACAGCCCTCCCATGGAAATCCTTGTCCCGTCCTGCACTTGAGTATAACGCGAATTTCCACTCAAGTCAATGCAAAATCTCTCGATAAGGGGAGCGCCCCCTCACCCCAGCCCTCTCCCCGGGGGGGAGAGGGAGTGCACACCCCTCTGCCTGCTGCGACAGAATCATACAGATCAGCCAGTCGTCGCATTCGCCTGGCGAGGGGGGCGCTAACCCGCTTCTTCTGCTTTTCGTGCGCCCAACAAGAACGGGCGCATCTACAAGCTGGCTGGCTTTCATCGCTGGGGTTGCGGCAACATTTGCGTGGTGGCGGAGTGCAGATCAGGCGCGATAGCTACCTGTGCGCTCATCTTTCCGGCTCTCGCTCCAGGAGGAAGCGCGTCCACACCTGGCTGCATCTTGCCTGCGCGAGGCGGCATCCCCCCCCGCTGCCCTGGTGATGCGGCCAATACCTCGGCAGGCCATTTGCCTTAATCCCCACATCAGAGTAGAATTTTGATGCCCGGCTTAGTACTACAGCCTCAGACAATCAAAATGGGCTTCCTAGTCACCCACCTGAGTAGGGTTTTCGATGCTCATTCCTCACGGAGGCATTCGAAATAACCGCCTGGATTTAGGTCTCGCCCCACTTGGGCGCAAAGTGAGGCTGTAGTACTAGGTTCTCTCCTCAATCGCCTCTCCTACCCGCGCCGCTGTCACTGGCTCCAGCGGCACGCTGGCCAGGATCTCCTCCAGCACGTCCCGGCCAAAGCGGGCTGCCAGTGCTGCTGCATCCATCGGAACCAACTCCAGCGCCAGCAGAAACTGCCCCGGATTCACGACCGCCACGCCCCGGCAGTGGCGCAACTCCAGCAGGTCCCGGTCACTGCTCACCAGGTAATGCGCTCCGCCCTCCACCGCACAGGCCAGGAACTTGTCGTCCTTGGGAGCGCGACAGGCGCCGGCCAGGTTCAGCGCCCCTGGCACGTGCTCCGAAAAGCGCTCCAACCCGCGCACCAGTTCGTCCAGCGGAGCCGCCGCCAACTCCCGGATGGCCGGGCGGGCCAGCACACCCGCCAGTTCCGCCCGCGTGGCCAGTGAAGATAGCACCGTGAAGGTTCCGGCCTGCCAGTGCGCCACGACGCGGCGCATCAGTTCGCCCCGCGTCAGCACGGTACTGACCAGCGAACTCGTGTCAATGACCACGCGCAGCACAGGTCACTCCACCGCGGAGGCGACTTCTTCGCGGGCCTGTTCGACGATCGCCAGGACCTCCTCGTCGCTCAAGTTCGCGTTGCGTTCGGCGTTGCGGGTTGCCATGCCTTCCAACTGCTCGAAGAACGCCTCCCGCTCCTGCCGGAAGCGCTGGAACTGGTGATACTCGTCCAGGTTGACGATCGCCACCTGGGGCCGCCCGAACGTCTCGACCACGTAGGTCTCATGCTGCTCCCGCACCGCCTGCACGACGTCGGTCAGGCGCTGTCGCAGGTCGGTCGTGCCGATGCGTTGCTCCATGCTAGTCCTCCTCGAACCATTAGAAGGTTCATAAACATTATAAGCATTGTACGCTATTCGTCAAGTCCTTTGGACCACGAAGGTCGCAGCAGGCCGCGAAAATCGCTCAAGCATTTCGCATTTTTCGTGTGCCTTTCGTGATCCAAACCCCTCCGCACGGCCTGGGTTTGACCTATCGGCGCTGCTGTCGGGGGCCGGCATCGCTCGAACCACATTGACACCCCTTTATACTTGTGATATGCTGGCATCCATGCCCGACTATTACACCTTCCGCCCTTTCACCGTCGCCACTCACGGTGGCCAGGTCACCGTCGTCGGTAAGCCCGGCGCCTGGTCGTGGGATGCGCCCAACCCGGGCACGGCGGCGCTCTTGGAAGTGGCCGAGATCGAGCCGGGCGAGCGCGTGCTCGACCTGGGCTGTGGGACGGGCCTCATCGGCGCAGCAGCCGCTCTCCAGGCCCCGCAGGGGCACGTCACCCTGGTGGACTGTAACGTGGTGGCGGTGGCCTGTGCCGGGCGCACACTCGAGGCCAATGGCCTCACCAACGGCCAGGTGCGGCTGGCCGACGGCGTAGCCGGCCTGCCTCCCGCCTCGTTCGACCTAGTGCTCAGCCACCTCCCGCGCGAGCGCGCCGTGCAGGAGGAACTCATCCGGGGCGCGGCCTGGGTGCTCCGGCCGGGCGGGCGCTTCTACTTCGTCGCGAGCAAGCGGGC
>DATKWP010000567.1:0-2009 GCA_035529535.1 Anaerolineae bacterium
CATGGTCTCGACGTTGGACATGGTCCACTGGTAGGGGTGGATGCCGTGCTGGATGGCGGCGTTCTCGGCCGGCAGGCCGAAGGCGTCGAAGCCCATGGGGAAGAGCACGTTGTAGCCCCGCATGCGCATGTAGCGGGCGCGCACGTCACTCGGGCTGACGGCATACCAATGTCCGATGTGCAGGTTGCCGCTGGGGTAGGGGAGCATCGTCAGCGCGTAATGCTTGGGCTTGCTGGGGTCAACCACCGACCGGTACAGCCCGTCATCTTTCCATTTCTTCTGCCATTTCGGTTCAATCTCTTGCGGAACGTATGCATCCGTCATCTCTATCTTCTCCTGCTTCTAGTCCCTGTTTTTCTCTGCGTCTCTGCCTCTCCGCGCCTCTGCGTTGAAATCATTCAGTTGCTGTGCGAAGTAACTTGTACTACGTCCGCCGCCATACTAACCGATTGCTCTCCATCGCGACGGCTACTCTTCCCGCCCGTTCCAGCGAGGAGAGGGCGGCCAGGACCGTTGTCTGGGTGAGAAAGTAAGCCGTGGCCGTCGTCATGCGCAGCCCAAAGGCATCGGCCACCTGCCGGAGCAGGGTAGGTGTTTCCTGCGGTGCTTCCAGCGCGGTGTAGACCCGCTCCCGCACCTCCTCCAGCCGTGCCCGGTTGGCCGCACACGCCTGCGCAATCTCCTCGCCGGCCCTGTAGGCCGGACCGTGGCCGGGCGCGAAACGGGCGTAGGGCAGGCCCGGCAGCCGCTGGAGCGTCGCCAGCGTCTCGTCCAGGTCCACGCAGAAGGTGAGTTTGTGCTTCTCCAGCGTTTCGGCCGGGAAAACGGCGTCGGCACAGAAGAACACCTCGCCCACGGCCACCCCCACCTGGTTGGGGGCGTGCCCCGGCAGGCGCACTACCTCCACCCGAAACGGCCCAATCTCGAGAGGATAGCTCGTAGTAACGACTTCAGTTGTTTCCTTGCCTGTAGTAACGACTTTAGTCGTTGTATAGTCTCCCCGTTGAGTATTGCTGGGAGTTGTCCCCCGCGAAGACGCCAAGGGTGCCAAGTCCCCGCGTATTTCCTTCGCGTTCTTGGCGTCCTGGCGGTTCAAAATGACGTGCTCAATCCGGCACGCTTGGGCCAGTGTGAACTTGCCGCGCAGTTCCTCGATGGGAGCCGCCCCGCCGAAGAGATAGAGCGGTTCGAGGATGGGGTGTTCCATCATCGCCGCCTCCAACCCTGGCGCGTACAGCGGCACCCCCAGGCGCTGCTGCAAGAGGTAAGCGCCCCCAAAGTGGTCGGCGTGGGCGTGGGTCAGCAAGGCCGCCTCCAGCGTGACCCCCAACCCCTCGGCGGCCCGCAGTGCCTGCCGGGCCGCGTCCTTGTCCAGCCCCGCGTCAATCAGCAGCCCCTTACCATCCTGCACGGCCAGCCCCATGTTGGAGCCGCCCTGCAAATGGAAGATGCCAGGTGCCAGTTCGACCTGTCTCATCCGATTTCTCCTAGGAGGAAGGGGGGACTGGTGTCAGCCACCCGAACCGGTCCTCCCGTTCCCCTCTGGCGATGCCGAAAAACTGTTCTTGCAGGTGGGCGGTCACCGGCCCCCGCCGCCCCTGGCCCACCGGGATGCCATCTACGCTGCGCACCGGCGTGACCTCGGCCGCCGTTCCGGTCAGGAAGACCTCGTCCGCCAGGTACAGCATCTCGCGCGTCACCGTCTCCTCCCGTACCTCGGTTCCCAGGTCGCGGGCCAACTGCATGACGCAGGCGCGGGTGATGCCCGGCAGGATCGAAGCCGCCAGCGGCGGTGTGCAGAGGTTGCCGTCTTTCACCAGAAACACGTTCGCCCCGCTCCCCTCGCTGACGGTACCGGCGGTGCTCAGCACGATGGCCTCGGCGAACCCCCGGTCGTGGGCCTCCATCACGGCCAGTTGCGAGTTGATGTACTGCCCGCCGATCTTGGCCATGGCCGGCAGGGTGTTGGGAGCGATGCGTTGCCAGGTGCTCACCCCCACGTCTATGCC
>DATKWP010000568.1:0-2863 GCA_035529535.1 Anaerolineae bacterium
CCACGATATGATCCACGTCACGGAGCAGATCCGCTGGATCCCCTCGTTCGGGCTGGAGCGCGAACTGGACTGGCTGCGCAACATGCACGACTGGATGATCTCCAAGAAGCGGTACTGGGGGCTGGCGTTGCCCATCTGGGAGTGCAAGGCGTGCGGCCACTTTGAGGTGATCGGCGACGAGCACGAACTGGCAGAACGGGCAGCGGCCGGCTGGGAGGAGTTCGAGGGGCATACCCCTCACCGGCCGTGGGTGGACGCCGTGCGCATCACCTGCTCCAGGTGCGGCGCTGAAGCCAGCCGCATCCCTGAAGTGGGCAACCCCTGGCTGGACGCCGGCATCGTCAGTTTCAGCACGCTCCAGTACCGCACCAACCCGGACTACTGGCGGGAGTGGTACCCCGCCGACTGGATCAGCGAATCCTTCCCAGGCCAGTTCCGCAACTGGTTCTACAGCCTGCTGGCGATGGCCACAGTGCTGGAGAACAGGCCGCCCTTCAAGACCTGCTTCAGTTACGCCACGCTGCGGGACGAGAGCGGGCGAGAGATGCACAAATCCTCGGGGAACATGATCGAGTTCAACGAGGCGGCCGACCGCATGGGGGTGGACGTGATGCGCTGGCTGTACTGCGCCCACAAGCCGGAGAACGACCTGTTGTTCGGCTACGGCCGGGCGGACGAGGTACGCCGCCAATTCCTGATCCCGCTGTGGAACGTGTACGCGTTCTTCGTCACCTACGCCAACATTGACGGGTGGACGCCTGATCACCAATCACTAATCCCTGATCACCGATCCCTGATCCCTGCTCCCTCCTACCTCGACCGCTGGATCCTGGCCCGGCTGAACCAGGTAGTGGCGCAGGTGAGCGAGCGGTTGGAGGATTATGACGCTTACAGCACGACGCTGGCGGTGGAGCCATTCCTGGACGATCTGAGCAACTGGTACCTGCGCCGCAGCCGGCGCCGATTCTGGAAGAGCGAGCACGATGCCGACAAGAACGCAGCCTACGCCACGCTGTACCACGTGCTGACGGTGCTGTGCCGGCTGCTGGCCCCCTTGACGCCCTTCGTGACCGAGGTGATGTACCAGAACCTGGTCCGTGCGGTAGACCCACGCGCCCCGGAGAGCGTCCACCATACCGCGTGGCCTCAAGCGGACCTGGCCGCCGCGGACGAGGGGTTGCTGGCGCGCATGGCGTTGGCTCGCCAGGTGGTCACGCTGGGCCACTCCGCCCGCAACAGCGCCAACGTCAAACTGCGCCAGCCGCTGGCGCGGGCACTCCTGCACCTGGAGCCAGGGGCGGGCGAACTGGACGAGAAACTGTTGCTGCTGGTCCAGGATGAGTTGAACGTCAAGGAGGTCGCCTTCGTGGACGACGCGAGCGACCTGGTGACCTACCGCCTCCTGCCGGACAACAAGGTGCTCGGCCCGCGCTTCGGCCAGCGCTTCCCCGCCGTGCGAGCTGCGCTGGCCGCGCTGGACCCGCTGGCCACCGCCAGGCGGCTGCGGGCGAAACTCCCCCTGCGCCTGGAAGTGGCGGGGGAGGAGGTGGAACTGAGCCCCGACCAGGTCCTGGTGCGGGAGGAGCCGCGCGAAGGGCTGGCGGTAGCCTCGGAGCGCAGCCTGACCGTGGCCGTGGACGTGACCATCACGCCGGAACTGGTGGCCGAGGGGCGGGCCCGCGAGGTGGTGCGGCGGGTGCAGAACCTGCGCAAGGAGGCCGGCTTGAACCTGGACGACCGCATCGTCACCACGTACCAGGCGGAGGGGCCGTTGGCGGAAGCCATCGCGGCCTGGCAGGCCTTTATCGCGGCGGAGACGCTGAGCGTGGAACTGCGGGCCGGCCTGCCGGAAGAGGGGGCCACGGTAGTAGAGGATCGCATAGACGGCCAATTGCTCAAAGTGGGCATCCGCAAAGCGTGAGGGGTATGGGCCGCCCACCTTGCCAATTCAGGCTGAGTAGAGTAGAATACTTGACTTGGGAGAGTACGTTTAGGAGGCACCCCAATGTCTTTTTCGTACGAAAGCGCCAGACGCCAACTACTGGAAGAACAAAAGAAACTGCAAGAGCAGTTGGTGCGACTCGAGGCCGCTCAGACCGCTCAGTATGAGGACATCGGCTACTCTAACCACATCGCCGACGATGCCACCGACGCTTTCGAGCAGACCGTGGGAGTCGCCCTGCAGCGCAAGGTCGAGGCCACGCTGGACGAAGTGACGCAGGCGTTGTCCAAACTGGACGATGGGACCTTTGGCCTGTGCGAGACCTGCGGTGCCAGGATTGACCGTGCGCGTCTGGAGGCCCTGCCCCACGCCAAGTGCTGCATGGATTGTCAAGCGCGTCAGGAATACGGCGGTATACGGACGGGGTCTCGTTGAAGCGGCCAGGGCGAGATATCTGGATCCTGCCAGTCACGGCGGCGGGCGTCGTGCTCGTTGACCAGTACAGCAAGTATCTCGTGGCAACGCGGCTGAGCGAGGGCCAGTCCTGGGACCTTGCGCCCTGGCTGGCCCCTATCTTTCACGTCACCCACGTGACCAACACAGGGGCCGCCTTTGGGCTGTTCCGTGGGTGGGGTGGTTTCTTCATCGTCGTCGCCATCGTCGTCATCGCCGTCATCCTGATCTATTCCCACCAACTGCCGGCCGGACCGCGCCTGACGCGCGTGGCGCTGGGCCTGCAATTGGGCGGCGCCATCGGCAACAACCTGGTAGACCGCCTGCGCCAGGGATTCGTGGTGGACTTTATTGACTTAAACTTTTGGCCACTGCGGGGATGGCCGGTGTTTAACCTGGCAGATACCTCCATCGTGACGGGTGTCACCGTGCTGGCCCTGCTCATGGTGCGGGAAGAGTGGCTGGCAC
>DATKWP010000569.1:0-12104 GCA_035529535.1 Anaerolineae bacterium
CTCATCACCGGCGCGAGCGGGTTCGTCGGCGAGCATCTATGCGCCTATCTTCTGGCGCATACGGACTGGGAGTTGGCCGGTACAGTGTATCCCCAGCCGGTCGAGGCCCGGCCGCGTGACCCCCGCCTGGTGCTCAGGCACGTTGACCTGCGAGATCCAGAGAGCGTGCAGACCCTCCTGGGCGAAGTGCAGCCCGACACCATCTTCCACCTGGCCGCGCAATCGTTCGTGCCCACGTCATTCGCAGACCCGTGGGACACGCTGGAGAATAACATCCGCGGGCAGTTGAACCTGTTGGAGGCGGTGCGGCGGTCGGAGCGCCAGGTGCGGGTGCTGGTGGTCGGCTCGAACGAAGAGTATGGCACACCGCAGCCGGGCGAGTTGCCTCAGACGGAGGGAAGCCCGCTCAGGCCTAGCAATCCCTACGCGGTGAGCAAGGTGGCCCAGGATTTTCTGGGGTTCCAGTATTTCCTGGCTTACGGGATGCCCATTGTCCGGGTGCGCCCGTTCAACCACACCGGTCCGGGCCAGCCCCCTCGTTTCGTCGTCCCCTCCTTCGCCAGCCAGATCGCGCGCATCGAGGCCGGCCTGCAGGAGCCGCTGCTGAAAGTGGGCAACCTGGACGCAGCCCGCGACTTTACCGACGTGCGGGACATCGTGCGTGCGTACTACCTGGCGGTGACGCAGGGTGAGCCGGGAGAGGTGTACAACCTGGCCTCGGGCCGGCCCCAGTCGGTGCGGGGGTTGCTGGAAACGCTGTTGAGCTACTCCAAGGTGGAAATCCGCATCGAGCAGGATCCAGCCCTCTACCGGCCGGTAGATGCGCCCGTGGCCTACGGCAATGCGGACAAGTTCCATCGCCTCACCGCTTGGAAACCCGAGATCCCCTTCGAGAAAACGTTGTGGGACGTGTTGGAGTATTGGAGGGAGCAGGTGGGTGGTTCCTTTCAGACCCTAAAGGTTTCGGAAAACCTTTAGGGTTTTTCACTCAGGTGGGCGGGAGGTCATAGACGTGCTCAAAGTTCTGATTACTGGAATCACTGGCTTTGCCGGCAGTCACCTGGCCGAGTATCTCCTGGCGCGGGGTGACGCCGAAGTCTACGGGGCCTGCCGCTGGCGCAGCCGGTTGGACAACCTGTCCGACCTGAGGCGCCAGGGCCGCCTCAACCTGCGCGGGGTAGATGCGGTCGTCGGCAGTGAAGCGGAACTACGCGCGATTGCCGAGCCCCACGCCGTTAACCTACTGCAAGGGGACATGGCCGACCCATACCAGATGAAGACACTGGTTGAAGTCGTGAAACCAGACCGTATCTTTCACCTGGCGGCTCAGAGCTTTGTGCCTACTTCGTGGAGTGCGCCGGCCGAGACGTTCAGCATCAATACCATCGGGCAGATCCACCTGTTTGAGGCTGTACGCGCGTCCAGCCTGGATCCCTTGATCCAGATAGCCGGCTCTAGCGAGGAGTATGGTCTTGTCCACCCCGACGAAGTGCCCATCAAAGAAAGCAATCCGTTCCGTCCGCTCTCGCCCTACGCAGTGAGCAAGATCGCGCAAGAGTTCCTGGGGTACCAGTATTATCGGAGCTATGGGCTCAGGGTGATTGTTACCCGGGGCTTTAACCATACCGGGCCACGCCACGGGCCGGTGCTTTCTTGCTCCAGTTTTGCCCGCCAGATCGCCGAGATCGAGGCGGAGTTCTCGCCACCGGTGCTCTACGTCGGCGATTTGATGACCAAGCGGGACTGGGTGGATGTGCGTGACGTGGCGCGTGCCTACTGGCTGGCACTGGAAAAAGGAGTGGCTGGTGAGGTATACAACATCGGCAGTGGGACCACGCGCACTGTCCAATCTATGCTCGATATGCTCCTGTCGCTCACCCCGGTGGCCATTGAGGTACGCCAGGACCCGGCCCGGTTACGCCCTTCCGATGTGCCTGTTTTGTGGGCTGACGATAGCAAGTTCCGGGCACAAACCGGGTGGGAGCCGCACATTCCGTTCGAACAGACGATGCGCGATCTACTAGATTATTGGCGTGAAAGGGTAAATAGATCACAATGACGAACAAACGAGTTGCCTTGATCACCGGCATCACGGGGCAGGACGGGTCCTACCTGGCCGAGTTCCTGCTGGAAAAGGGGTACGAGGTCGTCGGCATGGTGCGGCGCACCACTACGGTGACCTTTACTCGTATCCACCACATCCAGGATCAGGTCACCCTGGTCTCCGGCGATCTGCTGGATCAGGGCTCCCTGATCGGCGTGCTCCGAGAATATCGGCCCAGTGAGGTGTACAATCTGGCGGCCCAGTCCTTCGTCCCCGTCTCCTGGCAGCAGCCGGTCTTCACCGGAGAGGTGACCGCGCTGGGCGTGACCCGCATGCTGGAGGCGATCCGCACGGTGAACCCCGGCCTTCGCTTCTATCAGGCTTCCTCGAGCGAGATGTTCGGCAAGGTGCGGGAGGTGCCTCAGAACGAGAACACGCCGTTCTACCCGCGTTCTCCCTACGGGGTGGCCAAGGCGTATGGCCATTGGATCACGGTCAACTACCGGGAGTCTTTTGATCTGTTTGCCGTTTCGGGCATCCTGTTCAACCACGAGAGCCCCCGGCGAGGATTGGAGTTCGTCACCCGCAAGGTCACCTACGGCGTGGCAAAGATCAAACTGGGGCTGGCCAGCGAACTCCGCCTGGGCAACCTGGAGTCTCGCAGGGACTGGGGCTACGCCGGTGACTACGTGCAAGCGATGTGGCTGATGCTCCAACAGGACAAGCCTGACGACTACGTCGTGGGCACTGGCGAGACGCACGCGGTGCGGGAACTGTGCGAGGTTGCCTTTGGCCACGTGGGGTTGGACTGGCAGGATTACGTGGTGCAGGACCCCCGCTTCATGCGCCCGGCCGAGGTGGACTTGCTGGTGTCTGATCCCCGCAAGGTCCGCCAGGCACTGGGGTGGCAGCCCCAGGTCTCCTTCAAAGCCTTGGTGGAGATGATGGTAGACGCCGATCTGAAATTGCTGAAGGAAGAGCACGGACTTTAGAAAGGCCAGGAGGAAGAAGGGGTGGAAGCGACGATCCATTTCGGTACTGATGGCTGGAGGGGACGCATTGCCGAGGACTATACCTTTGACAACGTCCGCCGGTGTGCCCAGGGCTTTGCCAGTTACCTGGTGGCCCAGGGTAAGCAGGGCGCGGACGTGGTGGTGGGCTACGACAAGCGCTTTGCTGCCGAAGACTTTGGGGCGGCAGCGGCTGAGGTGATGGCCGGCAACGGCTTTCGCGTGTGGGTGGCCGACACGGCGACCCCTACCCCCGTCATCTCCTATTCGATCGTGAAACGCGGGGCGGCCGCCGCCATCAACGTCACGGCCAGCCACAATCCCCCCTCCGATTGCGGCTTCAAGGTGCGCGATGAGCACGGCGCAGCCGTTGCGCCGGATGGTCTCAAGGAGATCGAAGTGCTCATCCCCTCCATTGAGGGAGTCAAGCGGGCATCCTGGGAAGAAGCCCGGGCGCAGGGACGGATCGTCGTCTGGGACCCGGCCCCGGACTACCTGGCCCACATCGGCAAGTTGGTGGACACTGAGCCGATCAAGCAGGCAGGGCTGAACATCCTGGTCGAGCCCATGTGGGGCAACGGCATTGGCTGGTTCCCGCGTATCCTGGGCGGCGGCAGGACCAACATGACCGAGATCCACAACGTGCGTAATCCGATCTTCCCGGAGATGACGCGCCCTGAGCCAATCCCCCCCAACGTGGACGTGGCGCTGCGCAGGACGGTCGAACTGGGGGCCGACGTGTGCCTGATCATGGACGGCGACGCCGACCGCATGGGCATCGGCGACGAACACGGCACGTTCATCAACCAGTTGCAGGTCTTTGCGCTGCTGGCCTATTACCTGCTGGAGATACGAGGCCAGCGCGGGGCGATCGTCAAGACCCTCTCGACCACCTCGATGCTGGAGAAACTGGGCCAGATGTACGGGGTGCCGGTTTATCAGACCGGGGTGGGGTTCAAGTACGTGGGGCCCAAGGTGCTGGAGACGAACGCCATCATCGGTGGAGAGGAGAGCGGTGGCTACGCCTTTCGCGGCAGCGTCCCGGAGCGGGATGGCATCCTGGGTAACCTCTACTTCCTGGACCTGATGGTGAAGACGGGCAAGAGCCCCTCGCAACTGCTGGCCCACCTGTACGAGAAACTGGGGGCTTCCTACTACTACGACCGGATAGACACCCGCTTCCCTTCGGAGCGACGGCCGGAAGTGAAGGCCCGCCTGGACGCGGCCAATCCAGAGACGTTGGCTGGCCTGCGGGTCGCCGAGATCAACACTATGGATGGCTACAAGTACGTGTTGGAGGATGGTGCGCCATCAGTAGATGGCGGGTGGCTGTTGATCCGTTTCTCCGGCACCGAGCCCATCATCCGGGTGTACTGCGAGACGACGGACGAGGGCAAAGTCAAGCCGTTGCTGGATGAGGGGCTAAGGCTGGCGGGGCTGGCGTAAGTGCATGATTGACTCTCACGCACACCTGGACTTTCCTCAGTTTGACGATGACCGGGAGGCTGTCGTTGAGCGGGCGCGGGAGGCGGGGCTGGCGGCTATTTTGAACGTGGGGGCCGACCTGCCTTCCAGCCGGGCGGCAGTGGCACTGGCGGAGCGGTACGACTTTATCTACGCTGCGGTGGGAGTCCACCCACACGATGCCAAAACGGTCACTCCGGCGGTGCTGGACGAATTGTGCGTGCTGGCCCGTCACCCGCAGGTGGTCGCCGTCGGCGAGATTGGGCTGGACTATTACCGGGACCTTTCGCCGCGCCCGGTACAGCGGCAAGTCTTCGCCGACCAACTGGCACTGGCGGCGGAGTTGGCGCTGCCGGTCGTCATCCACGACCGGGAGGCGCACGATGACGTGCTGGCGACGCTGCGGGGCTGGCAGGGGACCGGTGTCATCCATTCCTACTCGGCCGGACTTGAGCGACTGGAAGAGGTCCTGGGATTGGGTTTCTCCATCGGCATCTCTGGACCGGTGACGTTCCGGCGGGCGCATCGCCTGCGGAGCGTGGCGGCGGCGGTGCCGCTGGAGCGGCTGCTTGTGGAGACCGACTGCCCGTACCTGACTCCGGTGCCGTACCGGGGCCGGCGTAACGAGCCGGCCTACGTGCAATACGTCGCCGAAGCCGTGGCCCAAGCCCGGGGGATAGCGGAGGAAGCATTGGCGCGGGCGACGACAGACAACGCTCGCCGTCTGTTTGGTATTCGGTGACTGGATGGTGGACCTTTCTATCGTAATCGTCAGTTGGAATGTCCGCGATCTTCTCCGGCGATGCTTGTTGTCGGTGATCAGTGATCAGGAAACAGGGATTGGTTCTTGTTTCCTGACCACTGAGACCATCGTGGTGGACAACGGTTCTACCGACGGCAGCATTGAGATGATGCGGGGCGAGTTCCCCACCGTTCGCCTGATTGCCAATACCCACAACCCGGGTTTTCCGGCCGCCAACAACCAGGGGCTGGCCGTGGCCCGAGGACGGTACGTCTTGCTCCTGAATCCGGACACGGAGGTGATGGGGGATGCGCTGGCGACGATGGTCGCCTTTGCCGACGACCAGCCAGACGTAGGTGTGGTGGGGCCGCAGTTGCTCAACCCTGACCGCTCCGTCCAATCTTCGCGGCGGCGCTTCCCGACCCTGGCCACTGCCTTCTTCGAATCCACCTGGCTCCAGCCCTGTGCCCCTCGTCGCCTGCTGGAACGGTACTATGTCTTCGACCGGCCCGACGGCGCGGTGCAGGACGTGGACTGGGTCAAGGGAGCGGCGCTGATGGCGCGGCGGGAGGCGCTCGATCGAGTGGGGCCGATGGATGAGGAGTTTTTCATGTACTCAGAGGAACTGGACTGGTGCCGGAGGTTCCGGGAGGCTGGCTGGCGGGTCGTCTACCTGCCTACTGCCCAGGTCGTCCATCACGAGGGCAAGAGCAGCGAGCAGGTGGTGGCCGCCCGCCACATCCATTTCCAGACCAGCAAGGTGCGGTATTTCCGCAAGTACCATGGAGCCGTCGCGGCGGAAGGGTTGCGCCTGTTCCTCCTGGGCCACTACGTCTGGCAATTGGGGCTGGAGGGAGCCAAGTGGTTGGTGGGTAGCAAACGGCCCATGCGGGCTGAGCGGGTTGCCGCGTACTGGCAGGTGCTGCGCAGTGGCCTGCGACCTCGGAGAGTACCGTGATAAGGACCTCACGCTGGTGGGCTACCGCCCTTCTGGTGGCGTTGGGTTGCAGTGTTGGTGCGCTGTATCTGGTCGCGGCTTTTGCTGCCGCACAGGGGCGCGCTGTAGCCCCCCTGGACGATGCGTACATCACGTTCCAATATGCTCGCCAAATTGCACGGGGTCACCCTTACCTATACAACGATGGAGACCTACCGACGACAGGGATGACCAGCCCGTTGTTCGGTTTCGTGCTGGCCGGTGCATACCTCCTGGGCGGCATGGGCGAGCGCCTCGTCACGTTTGCGGTGGGGATAGGTGTGGCCTGGCTCGGGGGAAGTGCCTGGTTGACGTATCGTTTGGCTTCTCACCTGATGAACGAAGAGAGTGTTGGCCGGGGTTGGCTGTTGATTGCAGCGGCCCTCGTCATGCTCAGCGGTCCGGTGCAGTGGGGATGCTTTAATGGCATGGAGACGGGCCTTTTTATCGTGCTGACGCTGGCAGCCCTGGAGGCTTTCCTGAGCGGGCGAGCGGGCCTGTGTGCGTTGTGGCTGGGACTGGCAGGGCTTACCCGGCCGGAAGGTCTTATCCTGGCGGCATTGGTCTGGATGGTGACGCTTGTCGAAGGGCTTGTGAGCACCCATGCGGTTCACTGGAGACGATTGCTTTTTCTCTCATTGGCTGTTCTGACGGGCACTGTGCCTTTTCTCATCAATTGGGTGCTCACCGGCACGATCACTTCGGCGGGCTTGTTGGCCAAGTCCTGGTGGTTCAACGTTCCTCGCTACCCGGCGGAGATCGTCGGTTCGATTCTGCTTTTCTACCGCCGCATTGTCCTGGGGGTCTTCCTCGGATGGGAGCCCGCCTGGCGCTGGTTCGCGCCGCCCGGACTACTCTTGTTTGCCGTGGGGGGATGGGCTGTGCTGGGCATCCGTCGCCGTTGGTGGGCACTGATTCT
This sequence comes from Anaerolineae bacterium, assembly GCA_035529535.1. Lineage (GTDB taxonomy): Bacteria > Chloroflexota > Anaerolineae > B4-G1 > B4-G1 > DATKWP01. The sequence continues at coordinate 7,156 of DATKWP010000569.1, forward strand.
GACGAGTTCGTGGTTTCTGGTAGGGACGCTATCTACCGCCACGCTGATCACAGCAACCTGGCATGCGGGCCGCTATCAGGCTCCGTTTATGCCGGTGATGGTCGTTCTGGCAGTTTGTGGGCTGGTGTTTCTGTGGAGACGGGCGGCGCTATGGTGGCAGCGTGCGCTGTTGGGCCTGGTGGTACTCTTCCTGTTGGTTTCTTGTGCTTATTCCACGGCGCGCTTTGTGCGCTCCTACCACGATGCAGTCAGTACGGTGTCCCGCCAGCAACTGGTCCTCGCCGACTGGCTGCGCGAGAACCTGCCGGCTGGTGTACGCGTGGGCGTCCACGATACCGGCAGCCTGCGTTACGTCGGCGAGCGGCCCACCTACGATCTGGTTGGCCTGACGACGGCGGGCGCTGCGCTTCCCTGGCGACACGGCGCGGGGAGCGTGTTCGAGAAAATGGAGCGTTCGCCGATGCGCCCCGACTATTTCGCCATCTACCCAGACGTTTTCTCCATCCCCTATCTGGTGGCGACTGATCTGTTTGATGAGGAGTTGTTCGGGGTGGATGTGCCCGACTACGCCGTCGCCAGTGCAGGACCGGTTCAGGGTGTGTGGCGATCCAACTGGCGCCTGGCCGGCAGTGGGGAGCAGTTCTACCAGCCGGACGTCCTGGCTCGCACGTCTGGCCTGAGCCTGGTGGATACGTTGGACGTGGCCGACCTGGAAGATGAGGCGGCCCATCACGTAGAGTGGTGGCAGGATGTCCGTCGCCCCGGTTTTCCGACCGAGGTGTGGCAACTGGCCTATCGTGCTCTTCCTGAGCGAGAAGTGTTGGATGGCGGACGGCTGTTGACTGGTGGTGTTGCCTTCGACGTGGCAACCACACCTGGTGAACCGCTGTGGATCGTCGCACGGTTGCATGCCCAGGAGGCGGGGGCAGTGCGAGTGGAAGTGGATGGACGTGACGTGGGGTGGTGGGCTTACCCGGCCATGCCCGGCCAGTGGTTGGAGACGGTCTTTCGGGCGCCGGCGGAGGCAATCGCGGGCCGCCAGGCACACGTTGTACTCCAGGTGGATACTGGCAACCCAGAATTTCGGCATTACGCTCCTTACTATTTCTGGTTCCTGCAGGGTGAGTCGGAGGGGACTTCAGTGGAGATCGGCCACCTGGTAGAGGCTACCTTTGATGATGGCTTCTCCTTGTTGGGCTTTGACCTGCCGGAGCAGGTCTGGCGTCCTGGTGACGTGGTGCCGGTGACGCTCTATTGGCAGGCCGCAGGGCCGACTCGGAACCAGGCCAGGGTTTTCCTCCACTTGTACGATGCTGGCGGCAATCTGGTCGTTCAGGCGGACGGCTGGGCCTACTATGACACCCGTCCCCCCTGCACGTGGTGGCCGGGTGAGGTCGTGGCCGACCCGCGATCCCTTGCGCTACCGGTGGAGCAGCCAGCGGGCTTGTACTCGTTGGAGGTGGGTTTGTACAACCCCGACGGGGCCGGGCGGCTGCCGGCCTACCGAAATGGCGTCCGCCAGCGCGAGGGGCGGGTGCCATTGGCAGTGCTTGAAGTGACGGAGTAGAGCGGTGCGTATTGGACTGATTACCGGCGAGTACCCCCCGGCGCAGGGAGGGGTGGGGGACTTTACCCGTGAATTGGGACGGGCGTTGGTGGAATTGGGGCACGAAGTGCACGTCATCACGGGCAGATCGCAAATCGCAAATGGCAAATCGCAAGTGGCGGACTATGAATCACGGATTACGGCTCACGAGTCACGAATCACGGATTACGAATTACGGATTACGAACCACGAATCGCGAGAGGTGGCCGTGCATCGGGTCGTCGAAGGGTGGAGGTGGGGGTGCTGGAAGCAGGTGATCGCCTTGGCATCGGAGTTGGGACTGGAGATGTTGGACGTGCAGTACCAGGCCGCGGCCTATGGGATGCACCCGGCGATCAACTTTGTGCCACGGCGCCGGGGTCACCCCCTGGTGGTGGTGACGTTCCACGATCTAAAGGTGCCTTACCTGTTCCCCAAGGCCGGGCCGCTGCGCTGGCAGGTGGTGCGTATGCTGGCCCGGCGGGCGGACGGGTCCGTCGTCACCAACCGGGAAGATTACCTGAGACTGGCAGGGGAGGTTCCTCCTGCGCGGCTGAGTCTGATCCCCATCGGCAGCAATATCCCACTCGCTCCACCGGCTGGCTACGACCGTGACGCGGAGCGGGCGCGCTGGGGTGTAGGTCCGGGCGACCTCCTGCTGGGTTACTTTGGCTTCCTGAACGAGAGCAAGGGCGGCGAGGAATTGGTCCAGGCGCTGGCGCTCCTGGTGGAGGGCGGGGTGCCGGCGCACCTCCTGATGGTCGGTGGGCAGTTCGGCAGTTCCGACCCCACCAACCGCGCCTACGCCGGGCGGGTGGAGGGCCTGATTGCCGGGCTGAGCGTGGAAGAGCGCGTCCACTGGACTGGCTACACCCGCCCTGAGGACGTCTCGGCCGGGCTCCTGGCGACTGACGTGTGCGTGTTGCCGTATCGGGATGGGATCTCTTTCCGGCGGGGGACACTGCATGCCTGCCTGGCCCACGAGCGGGCGCTGGTGACGACCCGTCCGGCGGTGGCGCTGCCGGAGGTGCGAGATGGGGAGAACATGTTGTTGGTGGAGCCGCGGGACCCCGAGGGATTGGCAGGTGCGGTGATGCGGCTGGCGGCCGACCCTGCACTGCGGGCGCGGCTGGAGGCAGGGGCGGCGGCCCTGGCGGCGGAATTCACCTGGGAGCGGATCGCCCGCCAGACGGCGGCGTTCGCCAGGAGGCTATAGGTTGGGACCTCGTGTTGAGCCGGGTGTTACCTTCCCGAAAGTTGGGAACTTTCGGGAAGGTCGCGTCGTCCTGCTGCTGATCCTGATCCTTTTCACTGGCTTGGGCGCAATCTACAGTGTCGTCGTGCCCCCTTTCGAGGCCTCGGACGAACTGTGGCACTATCCGATGGTCCAGTACATCGCGGACCATTGGGCTTTGCCTGTGCAGGACCCGGCGAACGTGGGCCCATGGCGGCAGGAGGGAAGCCAACCCCCCCTCTACTATGCGCTGGCGGCCGCCGCTACCTTCTGGATTGACACGTCGGATATGGATACGGTCCGCCACCTCAACCCCCACATGGACAACGGCGCCACGCCCGACGGCAACATCAACCTGGTGGTCCATCACCCAACGCGGGCAGCCTTCCCATGGCGGGGGACGGTCCTGGCGGTTCACCTGGCGCGCCTGCTGTCCGTCTTGATGGGGACCGCGGCGGTCTATCTGACCTACCTCATCGTCCGCGAAATCTTGCCCGATGATCCAGCGCTGGCGCTCGGTGCTGCGGCCATCCACGCTTTCACGCCGATGTTTGTCTTCATCTCCGGCGCCGTCAACAACGACAACCTGGTCGTGCCGCTGTCCAGCCTGGCGCTGCTGATGCTGCTAAGGCTCGCAGATCGCGAAGCGCAAGTCGCGCATCGCAAATCGCCTACCACCTTCCCGAAAGCTGGGAGCCTTCGGGAAGGTCCGGCAATCCGCAATCCGCAATCCCCAATCCCCAATTACCTGGCACTAGGTTTTGTGCTGGGCCTGGCGGCGTTGACGAAGACCAGTTCGCTGGCGCTGACGGTGTTGACGGCCGTGGTGGTGGTGGTGCGGGCGGTGCGCCGCCGCTCGTGGGCTGAGTTCTTCGTCGGCGGGCTGGCCACACTCGGGCCGTTGCTGGCAGTGGCGGGTTGGTGGCATCTGCGCAACTTTCGGCTGTACGGTGACCTGACCGGCTTTAACGCTTTTTTCGTCATCCTGGGCACGCGGGACGTGCCGGCCGGCCTGGCTCAACTGTGGCGGGAGCGGTACAGTTTCCTGGCCGGTTACTGGGGCAACTTTGGCGGCCTCAACGTCCCCATGCCGGCCTGGGTGTACACAACGCTCAATGGGGTTCTCGTGGCGGCAGGGCTTGGGTTGATCGTGGGTTTCGTCAGGTTCCAAATCGCAAAGCGCAAGTCGCAAATCAGCAAATCAGCAAATCAGCAAATCGCAAATCGCAGCTCGCAAGTCCGCAATCCACAATCCGCAATCCGCATTCTCCATTCTCCATTCTCCCTTTGCCTCCTCTGGGGTCTGGGTGTGTTCGTCCCCTGGCTGTGGTGGGCGCGCATCACCTGGTCTTCCCAGGGCCGGCTGATCTTTACCGCGCTGCCGGTCTGGTCGTTGCTGCTGGCTCTGGGGCTGTCCGGATGGCTGCCCCGGCGGTGGGGGCGGCGGGCGGTGGCGGCCTTGGCCCTCTTCCTGCTGGCCCTGGCGGTGGCAGCCCCCTGGGCCTGGATTGCGCCCGCCTACGCGCTGCCGGAACGGCTGACCGATGCCCGGGTCGCCGCGATCCCCCACCGGTTGGAAGCCGATTTCGGCGGGATCATGCGGCTGCGAGGGTACGATCTGGAGATGGAAACGACCAAGCCAGGTGGCCAGGTGGCCGTGACGCTCTACTGGGAAGGGCTGGCCCCTGCTGAGCGGGACTATACCGTCTTCGTGCACCTCCTGGGCGAGGGGGAGGTGGTGGTGGCCCAGCGAGAGACCTTCCCCGGCCTGGGGCGGCTTTCGACGACGTGGCTGGAGCCGGGATTCCGCTGGGCCGACCGGTACGTGTTGCAGGTGCCAGAGACTGCCTTTACGCCAGACACGGCCCAGATCGAGATTGGGTTGTACGACGCCACGAGCGATGCGGCCACGAGCGATGCGCGGCTACAGGCGACCGCGCCCGACGGGCAGTCCCTTGGGGACAACGTGCGCTTCGGGCGTGTGGAGGTCGGCCCTTTGCCAGGCGACGTTCCCAACCCGATCTCCGTCAACTTTGGAGACAGGATGGCGCTGGTGGGCTACGACCTGAGCGGGCGGGTGGTGCGGCCCGGGGATGCGATCACATTGACGCTGGTCTGGCAGGGTCTGCG
>DATKWP010000570.1:0-2748 GCA_035529535.1 Anaerolineae bacterium
CAGGAACTGCCACAGGATGTCCCGTCGCCGCGCCCCTACCGCCTTACGCAGCCCGATCTCCCGCGTGCGCTCCGTCACCGAGACCAGCATGATGTTCATGATCCCAATGCCCCCCACCAGCAGGCTGATGCCCGCGATGGCCCCCAGGAAAATCGTCAGCACTCCCGTGATCTGGCCAAACACACTCAGAATGTCCGCCTGGCTGACGACCGAAAAGTCGTCCTCGTCCCTGAAATCAATGTTGTGCCGGTCCCGCAAGATGGCAGCGATCTGCTCCGAGGCCGCATCCAAAGAATCCTCGCTGGCCGCCGTCACCATGATCATAGAAACGAGCGGCTTGCCCGAACGGCTACGGGATGGAAACAGCCGCGTCTGTGCCGTCGTCAACGGCACCAGCACACGGTTGTCCGAATCGCCAAACTCCGAACCCCCCTTCGACGGCAACACGCCGATGACTCGGAAGGGGATGCCGTTGATCTTGATCGTCTGGTCCAGCGGATACGGGTTGTCGGGGAAAAGGTCCTCCACGGCAGTCTTGCCCAGCACGGCTACCCTCGCCCGGCTGTTCAGGTGCTCCTGGTCAATGAACACGCCTACCTCCGGGAACCAGTTACTCACCTCGGCGAAATCAGGCGTCACCCCCACCACCTGCGCAATGGTGTTGCGCCGCCCCGTGGTGACGGTGGTGGACTGCAGCACCTGCGGTGACACGGCCGCCACGTCCGGTGCCCGCACGGCATCCCGCAACGCCTCCGCATCCGCATTCGTCAACTCTGCCACCTGTTGCATAAAGCCCGGCCCCCCTCCCCTACTGGACTCTTCCAGTGAGCCGGGGAAGACGAACAGCAAGTTGGTGCCGATGGACTGGAACTGCTCCTCGATGTAAACCGAGACCCCCTCGCCAGCCGACATGAGCGTAATGACCGCGCCCACCCCGATGATGATGCCGAGCATCGTAAGGACAGCCCGCAGCTTGTTGGCGGTCAGGGCACGAAAAGCCAGGCGGATGCTTTCCACCATGTTCACGCTTCCTCACCTCCCGCTACTGCTACCAGGGGCTTCTCGACGGTCTCATTGTGCGTCATGAGGCCATCGTATAGATGCAGGATCCGCCCGGTGTGCTGAGCAATGGCCGGATCGTGCGTCACCAGGATCACCGTGAGCCCGCGCTCCCGGTTCAGGCTCTGCAAGATCGCCATCACCTCCGCCCCCGACTTGCTGTCCAGGTTCCCAGTCGGCTCATCGGCCAGGATGATGGCCGGGTCATTCACCAGCGCCCGCGCGATCGCCACCCGCTGTTGCTGGCCTCCCGAGAGTTCCGTCGGCGTGTGCTCCATGCGATCCGCCAGCCCCACCGCCTCCAGCGCGCGCCGGGTCTGTGCTTGCCGTTCCGCCCGTGCAACCCCTGCATAGATCAACGGCAGCATCACGTTCTCGAACGCCGTCGTGCGGGCCAACAGGTTGAAGGTTTGGAACACGAAGCCGATCTTGCGGTTACGAATCTCCGCCAACCGGTCGTCGTCGAGATGGCTGACGTCCTGCCCATCGAGCAGATACGTGCCGGTCGTGGGCTGGTCGAGACAGCCGAGTATATTCATCATGGTAGACTTGCCGGAGCCGGACGGCCCCATGATGGCCACGATTTCCCCCGCCTCGATCTTCAGCGACACGCCGCACAGGGCACGCACCTCCACCTCGCCCATCTGATACACTTTACAAATGTCCTGCAACTCGATGACGGGCGGAGATTCCGTGGATGCGGGGGATGAGTACATCCCTTGCATCCATTTGCGCTCGGAATGACCGGTTTCTTCTGTTTCTTCCTGTTTCATGACTGAAATTGCCATTTGCACCTGCACCTACCAACTTTTATTGGCTTCCCATATTGAAGGGCTGCGACTCGGGAACCCAGACGACCTCATCTCCCTCAGCCAGGCCACCCAATACCTGGGCCACCCCTTCGTACCGCACGCCAAGCGTCACATCCACTCGCTCGAGGGTCGTCCCCACCCGCCGCTGCACGTAGGTTTGACCAGTGCTGCGATCCACGCGCACCACCCAGGTGGGGATCGTCAGCACGTCCGTGAGTTCCTCTACCACGATGGTTGCATTGGCCGTCATGCCGGTGCGTATCGGGGCATCGGTGGGCGCCAACCCCATGGTGACCTCGTAGTCAACTACGCCGCCCTGCACCGCGGCCGCCGGGGCTATGCGCTCGACGGTGCCCACGATGGTAGCGTCCGGCAGCGCGTCCAGCGTCACCTGCGCCGTCTGTCCCTCGGCCAGCCGTCCCACGTCCACCTCGTCCACGCTAACGTGAACGTGGAACCTAGAAGGGTCCACCAGCACGATCGCCGAACGGCCGGTCGGGGCCAACTCGCCGGCCGTGGCGTTGACCTCGGCCACGACGCCGTCGAAGGGAGCACGCAGTGTACCGTTCTCCAGGGTCAGTTGGGCCAGATCCCGCGCAGCCTGCGCCTGAACCACCCCTGCCTCCGCAGCGGCGCTCTGCCCCGCCGTCGCCCCTGCCCGCAGCAAGTCGAGCCGCGCCTGGGCTCCATCACGCTGGGCCACCGCCGCCGCCACGTTGGCCCGACCCGCCTGCACCTGGTCAACGTTCGCGCCTGCCTGCACTCCGCTCAGGCGCGTCCTCGCAGCGGCCAACGCCTCATCGGCGGCGTATAGATTGTAGCGCGCCTGCTCCTTTCTATCTTCGTTCCCCTTGTCCGTCCCGTCGTACGAAATCTG
>DATKWP010000571.1:0-2356 GCA_035529535.1 Anaerolineae bacterium
GATTCAGGCGCAGGCCTTGCGACGCCTTCGCCACCCGAGCCGCAGCAGGAATCTCAAGCCCTTCCTGAACTAAGGATTGGGAGGGCACGGGCGGGCCAGCCCGATCCTGATCTGCCGCATTCAACGTGGCCAGGCTAACGATCCAACGGAGGAAGGGAGCGGCACCACATGTCACGAACAGTGAAGTTGATCCTTGGCGCTGGGGTGGTGGTGTTGGTGGCGGTGCTGGGCTTTCTGGCCGCCTCATCGATGAAGGACTCGGCAGAGTTGGGCTTCTTCGTCGCTGCGGACCTGGATCCTGACTACTTGCCACTGACTGGCGAGCAGGTGGGTCTGCCCACCGAGGAGCCCGTCCCTGTTGAGACCTGGGCTGGCATCGAGCAGGCGGCGATTCCGTCCACCGAAGGACGGGCCATCTGGGTTCCTCGCTGGTCATACAGGACCGCCGCGGACGTCCGGGCTATCGTCAACAAGGCAGCATCGGCCAACTTCAACATCCTGCTGTTCCAGGTCCGGGGCAATGGCGACGCCTACTATTCCTCTGTGTACGAACCGTGGTCTGAGAGACTGGCGGGGGCCCTGGGCCGCTACCCCGGCTGGGACCCCCTCGCGTTGGCCATCGAGGAAGCTCATGCTGCGGGTATGGAGTTGCACGCCTACGTGAACGTATACCCCTCCTGGCTGGGTGTGAGTCCTCCTGCTGCCAGCACGCCCCGGCAGATGTATCAACAGTTCAACAGCGTGTATGGGAACCAGTGGGTGCAGTGGGACCGGAATCGCAACCCCATGGGGCTGAATGAGCAGTACCTGGCTGCCAACCCGGGACACCCCGCCGTGATGGAGCACGTGGTCGCCGTCTGTCGAGATATCGTCCTGAACTACGACGTGGATGGGCTGCATCTGGACTATGTGCGGTACTCGGGTCCGCATTTCTCGTACGATCCGGTAAGCGACCAGCGCTGGCGGGAGGAGGGGGGTGGCGATCGCGCCGATTGGCAGCGGGCCCAGGTCAGCGAACTGGTGGGCCGCATCCACGACGAGGTGATGCCACTGCGACCGGGCCTGGCTCTATCGGCGGCCGTGTGGCCGATCTACAAGGACAAGTGGGGCTGGGTAACCTATGGGAGCACAACCTATGAGGGTTACGGCGGGTTCTTCCAGGACTCTCGGGGTTGGCTGGAGGCCGGCAAGATGGACATCCTCGCTCCCATGTTGTATGGCACGGCGGTGATGAACAGCCGCGACCGGTTCAACACGCTGGTCGGGGATTTCATGGCGGAATCGTACGGCCGGCACGTCTACGCTGGCATCCACGCCAACTACGAGTCATTCTCCGAGATCGAGGCCCGCATCAACATGGCAAGGCGCGCCGGGTGCCAGGGGCAGGCGATCTTCGCCTACTCGGTGGTTGATGGCAAGGGGTACTGGGATGAGTTCCGCCAGGGTCCCTATGCCAAGCCGGCAGACGTCCCGGCTATGCCCTGGAAGTAGCCCACCCTCTTCATTGGAGAACCAGCGGCTGCCCCGTCCCAGGCGCAGCGAGCACCCTGCCGTCCTGGTAGACAATGGCTCCCCTCAGGCGCACGCATAGCACGCGCCCCCGGATCGTTCGGCCCTCGAAGGGCGTCCACCCACACTTGGTGAACAACTCTGTGCCCCGAACCGACCAGGAGGCGTCCAGATCTACCTCCACGAGGGCATCCTCCGGCGGCCGCAGACCCAAAATACGCGCCGGTCCGTCGTGCAACAGTCTCACGACCATCTCCAGGGGCAGCCGACCCTCGCTAGCCGCATCCAGGAGCAACGGCAAGGTCGTTTCCAGTCCCGGCACCCCCGCAGGCGGAGTAGCCGAATCCTTCTCTGCGAGTGTGTGTGGAGCGTGATCGGAGGCCACTGCGTCGATGATGTCCAGGTTGTTCCAGAGGGCCTCGTTGTCCTCTCGGGTCCCCAACTGGGGCTTAACCAGGGCCAAGCTTCCCATGACCTTTGAGTCTTCCTCGGTGAGAAAGAGGTGATGCGGGGCCACTTCGCAACTGATCCTGGCTCCTTGCTCCTTGGCCTGCCTCACGAGCTCGATCTCCGCCTTTCGGCTGACGTGGCAGATGTGGAGGCGTTTGTCGTATAGCTGCGCGAGCCCGATGGCGATGGCCGTGGAAAGCCCCTCAGCATGGGCGGCGATGGGTCTATTCCTGGGCCAGGACCTGAAGTGCGCCATCAGAGCAGGCAAAGAAGCGACGCGGAGCGGTCCGTAGGTCTCGTCGAGGTACATCTTGAGGCCCACTACGTGACGGTCGACTACGGGCTCGTTGGCATTGTGGGGTGAGGCGCCCATGTAGAGGCCGAAATCACAGCGGGC
>DATKWP010000572.1:0-3727 GCA_035529535.1 Anaerolineae bacterium
GTACCCATCTCCTGCGCCCAGCGTGAGCACGACGTCGCCGGACTGCACCTCGGTTCCCAACCACACCACGGCCTCATCCAGCGAGCCGGCACAGCGCACGTCGGGATGGCGCATGGCGGCCAGGACGTCGGCGCTGGAAATACCCAGCGAGTCGGTCTCGCGGGCGGCGTAGATGGGCAGCACGATCACGCGATCGGCCGCTTCGAAGGCCTGGGCAAATTCCCCCAGCAACGTCTTGGTGCGGCTGTAGGTGTGGGGCTGCCACACCGCCCACAGAGAACGGCCCGGGAAGCGCACCCGCGCCGCCTGGAGCGTGGCCCGGATTTCCGTCGGATGATGGGCGTAATCGTCCACCACGGTCACACCGCCGGCCTCCCCCTTGATCTCGAAGCGCCGCCCCACCCCACGAAACTCGGTCAGTGCATTCCTGGCCACAGCAAACGGAACGCCGACAAAATTCGCCACCACCAGGGCGGCCATGGCGTTGGATGCATTGTGTGCACCGGGCAGCCGCAGCCGGACCAGCCCCAATAGTTGTCCGTCGTGCGTGGCCAGGAAATCCACACCTCCGGCAAAGTTGGGGCGGATGTCCTCGGCTCGCCAGGCACCCCCCTCGCCCAGGCCGAAGTAGGCGACCGCCCCTCCCTCGGCCTGGCGTCGCTGGCCGAGCTCCCGCGCCACCGGGTCATCCCAACAGACCACCAGAAGCCCCTCGCGCGGCACCAACGCGGCGAACTCTACGAACGCGGCCCGGAAATCGGCGAAGGTCGGATAGCAGTCTGGGTGGTCGTGCTCGACGTTGGTCACGACGGCCACGGTGGGTCTCAGGCTAAGAAAGGTCCGGTCGTACTCGTCCGCCTCGACGACAAAATGGGGGCCCTTGCCCGCGCGGGCGTTGGTCCCCAGGTTGGCGAGCACCCCGCCGACGATGAAGGTCGGATCGCACCCGGCTTCCAGCAGGATGGAGGCGATCATGGCGGTGGTGGTCGTTTTGCCGTGCGTGCCGGCGACCGCCACTCCCGTGCTCCCATCCATCATGCGGCCGAGCAACTCCGGTCGCTTCAAGACCTGGATACCGGCCACGCGCGCGGCCAGCACCTCGACGTTGGACGCGACCACGGCCGAGGATACGACGACCAGGTCAGCGCCGGCCACGTTTTCCGCCTGATGCCCGACCAAGACGCGGACCCCATCGCGGGCGAGCGCTTGCGCGACCGGCGAAAGCAGCAGGTCAGAGCCGGAGACCCGCGCCCCCTGCTGCAGCAGGACGCGAGCGATGGCCGAAAGCCCGGCCCCGCCGATGCCGATCAGATGAATGTGCTTGCCTGAGACGTCCATCATAGGAACACAATCAACACAAAGACAAATGCGAACGCCACGATGGTCAAGAGTAGTGGGTCAGGCAACCAGGCCAGAATGAGATATTCGCTGGCCAGTATCTCGGCCGTCGATCCGACGGCAGGAGCCTGAATCCACAAGATGCCGTAATTGGCAGCGTGAAGGAAATACCACAGCGTGCCAATGATGAGGTATCCATTCAAGCCCCCCAGAATCGCGCCCAACAGGACGTCCTGCAGTTTTTCCCGGGCGGCCTTACCTGCCAGGCGGGCCGAGACCACCGGGCCGGCATACCCGACGACGGCCATGACGATGACCAGGACGCCGTACAAGTAGAACTGCTCAATCGCGGGCAGGCGAGTCAGAAAATTCTTGGAAAACGGGATGTACTTGCTGAAGACCAGGCGCAGGAACAGGGCGACGATGACACTGAACGAGACCAGGATCTCTTTGGCCCATCCCCGCAAGGCCCCCATCGCGCCGAACACTGTGACCAATAGCCAGAAAACTGCATCCAGTGGCATCATGTTGCATTCCTCCGAGCCAATCCCCATAGTTCTCTTGCCAGCCGGGTTGCGGCATCAGGGCGAGCCAGGGCCTGCATGTGTGCCGCCAGGCTTTTCAACCCGGCCCGGTCTTCGAGCAGGCGGCGCAGAGTAGGAAGCAACTCTGCAGCCAGCCGCTCGTCGTCCAACCGCACCGCTGCGCCCCGTTCGGCCAGCCAGTCGGCGTTCACCCGCTGGTAACGCCAGGCATACGGATACGGCACCAGCACGGCGGGCAGGCCAAAGAAGGGCAGTTCCCCCAACGTAGAGGCCCCTGCCCGGCAGACTGCCAGGTCCGCCGCCGCCAGCGCCTGCCCCATCTCCTGGTACAGATAAGAGAAGGCATGGTAACGGGCCTTTAACGTCTCTGGCAACGCGTCCCGTCGCTGGGCCACCCACGGCCAATCGAGTTCTCCGCTCACGTGTATTACCTGTGCCAGTTCCAGCACCCCTTCCAACACTCCGCTGAGGGCCTGATTGATGCTGTGCGCCCCACGGCTGCCTCCCATGACCAGGAGCACCGGCTCGTCCGGTGCCAGGCCGAACGCGGTGCGGGCTTGAGCCCGCTCCAGGCCACGGAACTCGGCGCGCACCGGGTAACCGGTGACCACCACCTGGCGGGCCGGAAAATAGGGCCGCGCGACGCGCGCCGAATCCTCCACCGTCACCGCCACCCGCGCCGCCAGGCGGGCAATCGCACGCACGGCCAGGCCTGGCTCGATGTCGGGCAGGTACACCAGGATGGGCACCCGCAGGAGCCAGGCGGCCAATGCTACCGGGAGGCTGGCGTATCCTCCGGTAGCAAACAGCGCCGCCGGCCGTTCACGGCGTCCCAACCGGTAGACGGCTGCCCAGCCCTGCACCAACTTGACCAGGTTCCGCACGGCCCGCCAGAGGGCCACGCCATGCATCCCACCGGCCGGCACTCCGAAAAAGCGCAGGCCAGCCTGGGTGGCCAACCGCTCCTCGATGCCACCCTGCCCACCGACGTACAGGAACGTGGGCGGCTCAGAGGCCTGGTATAGGCCAGGCTCAGCGACCAGCGCCTGTACGACGTCCAGACCGGGATAGACGTGTCCCCCGGTTCCACCACCTGCGATCCAGATCCGCACGCTGACGACTTCCCTTTCCCGCCCGGCTTCCCGTCCGCCTGCCCCTCGAAATGCTCAACAACAGCCCCACACTGGCGAGGGACACCACCATCGTGGAACCACCCGAACTGATGAAGGGCAGCGCTATCCCCGTGAACGGGACCAAACCCGTCATCACGGCGACGTTGACCAAAGCCTGAAACGTCAGAGAACACGTCACCCCGCACGCCAGAAGGCTGGCGAAGGGGTCAGGTCCGTTTAGGGCGATCTTGAAGCCACGATAGGCCAGGAGCATAAACAGGCCAATCACGACCAGGCAGCCCACAAAGCCCAACTCCTCGCCCAGCACGGCGAAGATGCTATCGGTATGGGAGGCCGGTAAATAGCCCAGTTTCTGCTGGCCCTGTCCCAAGCCAACACCAAACAACCCTCCGCTACCCAACGCCATCAGCACCTGCTGGACGTGATACCCGACGAGTCTCGGATCGCGCCAGATGAGCAAGTATTCATCAATGCGCTGCCTGGCATAGGGCAGTTGGTTGACCAGAACGAGAAGCGTGATGCCGCTGGCAGCACCCCCGATGGCCAGTTGGAGGATGTCGGCGCCGGCAAAGAAAAACATCACCAGCGCAGTCAATACGATCAACGTCGCGGTGCTCACGTCCGGCTGCATCATGATCAGGCCGGCGATCCCGCCGATCAGGACGGCGAACGGGACCAGTCCATAGGTCACGTCGCGGATCTGCTCACCCT
>DATKWP010000573.1:0-2399 GCA_035529535.1 Anaerolineae bacterium
CCCAAGACCATCGCCACGTTCGAATCGGCGCTGAGCGGGGCCAAGACGGTGGTCTGGAACGGGCCGCTGGGGGTGTTCGAGATGCCCAACTTTGCCAGGGGCACCTTCGCCGTGGCCGAGTTGCTCGCCCAACTGGACGCCGTGACCATCATCGGCGGCGGCGAGTCGGTGGCCGCGGTGCAACAGGCCGGGTTGGCCGGCAAGATGAGCCACGTCTCCACGGGCGGCGGGGCCAGCCTGGAGTTCCTGGAGGGCCTGGTCCTGCCCGGCGTAGCAGCCCTGGCAGATAAATGATGCGTATCCCATTCGTCGCCGGAAACTGGAAGATGTACAAGACCATCGAGGAGGCCGTGGCGCTGGTCCAGGAACTGCGCGCGGCCCTCGAGGGCGCGGACTTGGGGACGCGCATCGCCGGCTGTGACGTGGCGGTCTGCCCGCCCTTCCCGGCCCTGGCCGCCGTCCGCCAGGCCCTGGCCGGCTCGGCCATCGGCCTGGGGGCGCAGAACGTGCACTGGGAGGAACAGGGGGCCTTTACCGGCGAAGTGAGCCCGCGCATGCTGCAAGGGCTGTGCGACTATATCATCATCGGCCACTCGGAGCGCCGCACGCTGTTCGGCGAGACTGACGAAACCGTCAACAAGAAGCTGCACGCAGCGCTGGCCCACGGGCTCCGCCCCATCCTGTGCGTGGGCGAAAACCTCCAGCAAAACCAGGCCGGAGAGACGGGACCGTTCGTCGGCGGCCAGGTGCGTGCCGCGCTGGCGGGGATCACCGCCCAGCACATGCGCCTCATCACGATCGCCTACGAGCCGATCTGGGCCATCGGCACGGGCCTGCCCGCCACCGGTGAGGGGGCCAACGCCATCGTCGGGGGCACGGTACGCAAGACGCTGGCCGAGTTGTACGGGGACGGTGTGGCCCAAGAGATCCGCATCCAGTACGGCGGCAGCGTCAAGCCCGACAACATCGCCGAATTTATGCGGCAGCCGGAGATTGACGGCGCCCTGGTCGGTGGGGCCAGCCTGAAGGCCGCGGATTTTGTGGGGATTGTGAAGAACGGATTGGAGAGCAAGAGGAGGAAGTAAGTAAATGAGTAGAGGAGGAAGTAAGTAGATGAGTAAATGAGGAAGTGGGCCAAGTCATTCCTTCCTCATTTACTCCTTCCTCATCTACTCATTCCTCATTTACTCCTTCCTCATTTACTCCTCCTGATCGCAATGAACTGGATAGTACTCCTGTGGCTCGCCGCGACGCTGGTGCTCCTTCTGCTCGTCGAGCGCTGGATCCACCGCCACTTGCAGGGGGTCATGCTACTGCTCACCGATGACCCCGAGGTCGCCGTAGTGCTGTATGCGCTGCCGCTCTTGCCAGGCATCGTCCTGCACGAGCTGAGCCACGCCCTGGCGGCGACGCTCCTGGGGGTGCGCGTGGGCCGCATCTCGATCCGGCCGAAACGGGCCGGGCAGCGCATCCAGTTAGGGTTTGTCCCGGTCGAAAAGACCGACGCGGTGAGGGCCAGCCTGATCGGGCTGGCCCCGCTGCTGGCGGGAAGCGCCGCCATCTTGCTGATCGGGTACGGGGCCTTTGGCATCGGCATGGTGGAGACGACACTCGCCGCCGGAAACTGGGACGGCCTGCTCCCGGCGCTGCTGAACGCACTGCGCGCACCCGATGGCTGGCTGTGGGCGTACGTGATCTTTGCCGTGGGCAACACCATGCTCCCCAGCCGGGCCGACCGGCAAGCCTGGACGCCCGTGATCATGTTCCTGATCCTGATCGGCGCGCTGACCTGGGCCAGCGGGCTGGGGCCGGCGATCGTCGAGGGCCTGGCCGGCCCCCTCAGCACCGCCCTGCGCTGGCTGGCCATGATGGGCACGCTCACCATCGCGGTAGACCTGCCGTTCGTACTGCTGATCGCGTTCGGAGAGAAAGCGCTAGGGAGAGCGAAAGGAGTGCGCGTAGAGTACTGACGTGGTGCGTGGTCCGTGGTGCGTGGTCCGTGGTCCGTGGTGCGTGGTGCGTGGTCCGTGTTCCGTGTTCCGTTCACGCAACACGTTTCACGTTTCACGTTTCACGTTTCACGTTTCACGCTTCACGTTTCACGTTTCACGCTTCACGTTTCACGCCTCTCCTCGCCTCGACAACCACGCCAGCGCCACGACCACTGCTACCCCAATCCCCACCAGCGCCAGCAGTTTGTAGAGGCGGGAAGAGACGACCAGCGCCAGCACGCCGAACAAGGCACAGAAGCCCCAATACAGGAGCACGATCGTCCGCCTGGAGAGCCCCAGGTCGAGCAGGCGGAAGTGCAGGTGGCCGCGGTCGGCCTGGGCCGGGGAGTGGCGGTGGCGCAGCCGGTCGAAAATCTGCCAGGCCACGTCCACGATCGGCAGCCCCAT